>CAZUJD010000329.1:1656-3542 GCA_964620025.1 uncultured Ramlibacter sp.
GGGTGAGTTCGCTGATGCGCGCTGCCCTGGCCGCATAGACCGGATCGTCGCGCAGGATGTGGCCGTAGTCCTTGACGGTCACGCCGCAGCCGGATGCGTTCATGACGATGGCCTCAACACCCGATAGCACATGCGGCCACCAGGCGTCGATGTTGGCGCGCATCTGCGCCATGCCGCCGGACTGGTCATTCAGGTGGAACCTGACCGCGCCGCAACATCCGGCGTTGCCGGCCACCACGGTCTGTATGCCTGCGGCGTCCAGCACGCGCGCGGTCGCGCTGTTGATGTTCGGCATCATGGCGGGCTGCACGCAGCCGGCCAGCATGAGCACCTTGCGCGCATGGGCGCGCACGGGCCAGATCCCGGCGTTCTGCTTTGGCGGTACCTTGGCCTTGAGGCTGTCTGGCAGCAGGCCGCGCACCATCTGCCCCACGGCCATGGCCGGGCCAAACAGGGGCGACGGCAGGCCTTCCTTCAGCACCCAGCGCAGCGCCTTTTCGCCGGCAGGGCGCGGCACCTTGTCGTCCACGATCTTGCGGCCGATGTCCACCAGGTGGCCGTACTGCACGCCGCTGGGGCAGGTGCTTTCACAGTTGCGGCATGTCAGGCAACGGTCCAGGTGCAGCTGTGTTTTGCGCGTGGGGGTTTCGCCCTCCAGCACCTGCTTCATCAGGTAGATGCGCCCGCGCGGGCCGTCCAGCTCGTCGCCCAGCAGCTGGTAGGTGGGGCAGGTGGCGGTGCAAAAACCGCAGTGCACACATTTACGCAGGATGGCCTCGGCCTCTTTGCCTTCAGGCGTGTCGCGGTACTCGGGGGCAAGATTGGTTTGCATGGCGTGGGGCTCAGGGCAGGTGCGGCGGCGGGGTGGGCGGCAGGCCGGCGCGGTGGGGTTCGCGCCGGCCGAACTGGCGCAGGTCGGCCAGCAACGGAGGCAACGACAGCGCCATCAGCACCACGGCAAACGGCACCACCCAGCCCAAGCCGATGTACTTGAAGCCCGCCGCGCCAATGACGCCGCCGGCGGTAAACATGCCCAACAGCGCCGCAAACAGCCGCAGCCGGGCCTGGTTCGCGCGCACCTGGCCTTCGGGCGGTGCGCCGGTGCCGTTCCAGTAAAACAGCTTGCCCAGTTCGATGCCCAGGTCGGTGATCACACCGGTCATGTGCGTGGTGCGGATCTGCGCTGACGACACCTTGGTCACCAGCGCGTTCTGCAGCCCCATGGTGTAAGCCAGGAGCAGCACGGCCAGCGGTACGGCAAATGGCGTCTGGCGGTGCAGCACCGCACCCACCAGCCCGAACACCAGCAGCAGGCCCGATTCAAGCAGCAGCGGCAGCGCATAGCCACTGCGCAAGTGCCGCCGCCGGGCCCAGTTGACCAGCACAGCCGTGGTGGCCGCGCCCGCGATGAAAAAAAGCAGCGCCCCGACCGCCCCCAGCACCAGCGCCATCTGGCCCAGCACCAGGTTGTCGGCGATGACCGAGACAAAGCCCGTCATGTGCGAGGTGTACAGCCCCACCACCAGAAAGCCACCGGCATTGATGGCTCCCGCATTGAACGCCAGCAGCAACCCCAGCAGCCGGTTGATGGACTGCGTGCGGTGGCGGCCGGTGAGGTGGCGCAGGCGTCGCATCAAGCCACCAGGCGACCGGGGTTGAAGATGCCGGCCGGGTCAAACTCGCGCTTGAGCTGCGCATGGATGCGGTCCAGCGGCGGCTTGAGCGCGTCAAAACGCGGCACGGTCACCACGCCGGACGCCGGGCGAAACAGCACGGCATGCCCGCCCACCGCCCCCGCCGCCGCACGCGATCGCCCAGCGGCGGCCGCGTCGCCCGCATCCGCCCACACCCAGCGCAGGCCGCCCCGCCAGTCGATCAATGTTTCG
>CAZUJD010000330.1:0-3528 GCA_964620025.1 uncultured Ramlibacter sp.
AGCTCGGCGTTGATGAAAATCCGAAGAGCCTGAAATGTGCGCGTTGCAGGGTCCTGGCCCGGCTCGCGGGTTTTGACCGTGCCAGCCACGAGCTGGGCCAGCTCGGTGGTGGTTGAAATTGGGCCCCGCTCTTGTCGGCGAGCAGCAATCGCCTTTGCAATCTGAACAGCAAACCGTTCTTCGCCATAGTCACGAATCACCTCCGCGATCTGTTGAACTTCCGCCGTTGCCAGCCACTGGGCCACGCTCTCTCCGCGCGTGGTGTCCATGCGCATGTCCAGCGGACCATCGAACCTGAAACTGAAGCCGCGCGCCGGGTTGTCGATCTGCGGCGAACTCACCCCGAGATCCATCAGCACGCCCGCGGCGCTTTGCGCCGGCAGATCGCACAGATGGTGAAAAGCCTCGTGACGGATGGAAAAACGCGCATCCGTGATGCGCGAGGCTTCTGCAATGGCGTCGGGGTCCCGGTCGAAGGCCACCAGGCGGCCCTGAGGACCCAGACGCGACAGGATCAGGCGCGAGTGCCCCCCGCGGCCAAAGGTCGCGTCCACGTACGTTGCGTCCGGCTTGCTGAGAAGAGATTCGACTGCTTCGTTCAACAAGACGGTGGTGTGTTGCCATGAGGTATCCACCGTCTTCTTTCAGAAGGAGAAGTCCTTGAAGACGTCAGGCATTTCACCCTGCATTGCCTTGGCTTCCTCGGCGTCGTAGGTGGCCTTGTCCCACAGCTCGAAATGATTACCCATGCCCAGCAGCATGGTGTCTCGCGATATGCCGGCGGCTTCACGCAGTTCGGGCGAAATCAGCACGCGGCCGGTGCCATCCAGTTCCACGTCCATGGCATTGCCCAGGAAGATGCGCTTCCACCACTGAGCCGACATCGGCAGGGCGGCCAGACGCTCACGGAACTTCTCCCATTCGGGGCGGGGAAAGATCATCAGGCAACCATGTGGATGCTTGGTGATCGTCAGCTGGCTCTGGGCGGTCGCGCTCAGGACGTCACGATGCCGGGTCGGCACGGAAAGCCGACCCTTCGCATCCAGACTGAGAGACGAAGCCCCTTGAAACACGCCAGTGCACCCTCTTCGCAAGACGTGCCCTCAAATGGAGTGCCGAAGGCACTTTTCACCACTTAATTGCACTTTTTTGCACTGTATCAGGAAACATTCACTCCGCAACAGGGGCTGCTACAAATTTTTGCAATGAAATCAAGGACTTAGAAGCGTTTTTACACCTGAAAAGCAGGTGAAAAACGTTCTAAATGAAGCACTTAGCCGGGGGTTTGAAAGTGATGGGTGAGGAGATGGCAACTGCCGTCAGGCGCCACACTCTGACGGATTCACGCTGCGCGGCGCCAAAGGCCCGGAAAAGACTCAGTCGGTACGCGGCACCACGCGCGCATGCTCGCTGATGCCGATGACGTTGAAAAACGCCGCCACCAGCCGGTGGACTTCACTGAACTGGACCTGGCGGCCCTCACCCTGGCGAGCCGTCACCCAGTTCAACAGGGTACCGGCTGCCGAGAAGTCGATGCGGATCAACCGGGCGCAGGAAATCACCATGACATCAGCACCCAGCAGGCGGCTTTCCAGCGTATCCAGTGCCTCGGTGGCGTCCCCCAGGATCTGGCCAGCCAGTTCGACCATGGACACATTCGTCATCTGCGAATTCATCGACGGCATCTGCGTGTCGCTGTAGGCCGCGCCCAGGCTGGATGGCATGGAGTCACGAAAGGCTTCTCCGATGATGGTGTGGCCGGCCACATAGCTCCCATCGGATTGCAACGGCTTGTACTCGCAGCGGGCGCTGTCCCACGAAGGCGGCGAGACTTCGTACGTCACACAGTAGTCCAGCGCAACCAGTTCGAATTCGTCGGGCCGGTGCATCACGCGCAGCACTTCCATGCGCAGGCGCCACCAGGCGGCATTCACATTCTTGTCGCCCGAAGGGGTAGCTGACTGCAGCACCTGTTCGAGGACCTCGGCGGCAATGAAGCGCAGTTGCACCGGCTGTGCGGCCCATTGCGTGAAAAGCCGTGTCAGCGGCTCGATCGCGGCCTCTTCGATGCTCGTGAGCTTGACCCAGCTCAGGCGCCAGGGTGGCGGCGCCTTGGCCAGCGCCGCATTCAGCGCCGCCAGGGTCTGGGTGCCCAAGGTACCCGGGCAGGTCCAGTCGGCCACCTGCTGGGATACCGGCCCGGCGGCCGGAGCGGCCGGCATGCTCATGCGACCCACAGCCTCGGGGATGGAGAACCATTGAGGTGCCGACCGGCCGAAGCGCCCGGCGAATTCGATGGCAGCCGTTTCAAAGCGGTCCCGCTGGCCAGTCGCCCGGTACAGGTCGAACAGGGTCAGCCAGGTTTCGTCATGCCCCACCCGCGAGCCTTTGGGCCCCAACACCTCCAGCAGGCCGGCCTCGGCACCCTTGTCGTCGCCATTGGCAAACCGGATGGAGGCTTCTTCGAGCTCGGGGTCGTGCGCAAACTCTTCGACGTCGACCGCAAACAGCTTGGAAGCAGAAAAACCGGTGGTCGCCCCGCCTTCGTAGTGCACGCCCAGGGCCGCCGGCGCGGCCGTCGATCCTGCGACCGGTACGCGGGTCATCGTGGGTGGTGGCGGCGGCACCGGTCGCGCCAGGGACGGTGCGGGCACCGGCGCCCGGGCAGCCGGAACAGGCACTGCAGCCGCAGCCGCCGGCACAGGCGCCTGAGTCACAAAAGGCGGCATGAGCGGGGCCTGAACGGGCGGCGGCAATGTCGTAGCCGGACGGTCACCCAGCAGCGGCGACGGTTCCGTACGGGTGTAAGGCTTGGATGCGCCGGGCGATTCCAGCGGAATGCTGGTGGTGCCCACCTGCGAGGTGGCCCCCGGGAAATTGGTGGTGCGGATGGACGAGTCGCCATGCTTGGTCTTCCACCACTGCATGGACATCTGGGCTTCGATCTCGTCGATCTTCTTGAGTGTCATGGCCCGGTCATCGGGCTTGGAGGGCATGGAACTCTGGAAGAACGAGGGCCGGGCTGCCGGGTCCTGGCCCGCCATGACCTCGCTGCGACGCATCTTGCGCAGCATGTCGAATTCACGCTTGCGCACAAAATCGTTGCGCCGCTTGCGCTCGATCATCTCCTTGAGCATCTGCTTGGAGTAGGTGCTCTCCCGATCGGTCTCCTGCTGGTCCAGGTCGGCCCAGTTGGTGGTCGGGTTACGGACGAACTTGACTACCTTTGACAGGAGCCCGTTGTTTTCGTCCTTGGCCACGCGCGTACCCTCTCGCCGCCGTTCAGATCAACGGCCGGCCAACGCCGGTCCGAACCAGGGCAACTGCCTGCCCGAAGCAAGGCAGGTCAACCGGCAAAGTGGCAAACGCAACGCAACGCAAGCCATGTCAATCACCAAACATCTTCTGCTTCAGTTCCCGGCGCTGCTGGGCTTCCAGTGACAGCGTGGCCGTCGGTCGGGCCAGCAGCCTGCCAACGCCAATGGGCTCGCCGGTTTCGTCGCAGTAGCCGTAGTCGCCGGCATCGAT
>CAZUJD010000331.1:0-2975 GCA_964620025.1 uncultured Ramlibacter sp.
CGCCCACGGGCGCGGTGGTGAACCATTTGGGTTCCTGCGCGTGCATGGCATGCGACACGATGCGCTCCAGAGGCTTGACGCCCAGCGTCTTCGCGGTGGATTCGCGCATCATCACCAGCGCAGCGGCGCCGTCGTTGATGCTGGAGCTGGACGCGGCTGTGATCGTGCCGTCCTTCTTGAACGCCGGCTTGAGCGTGGGGATCTTGTCCAGCTTGACCTTGCCGGGGCCTTCGTCAATGCTGATGACGGTCTCACCGGCGCGGCCCTTGACCGTCACGGGGGTGATCTCGGCCTTGAACGCGCCGGATTCGGTGGCTGCCTTGGCACGGTTGACACTGGCGGTGGCAAAGGCGTCCTGGGCCTCGCGGCTGAAGCTGTACTTGGCGGCGCATTCTTCGCCAAACGTGCCCATGGCGCGGCCGGGTTCGTAGGCGTCTTCCAGGCCGTCCAGCATCATGTGGTCAAAGATGCGGTCGTGGCCGATGCGGATGCCGCTGCGCCCCTTGAGCAGCAGGTGCGGTGCGTTGGTCATGCTTTCCATGCCGCCTGCGACCATCACGTCGTGGCTGCCGGCCAGCAGCATGTCGTGCGCGAACATCGCGGCTTTCATGCCCGAGCCGCACATCTTGCTCAGCGTCACGGCGCCCGCGCTCTTGGGCAGGCCGCCCTTGAACGCCGCCTGGCGTGCCGGCGCCTGGCCCTGGCCTGCCATCAGGCAGTTGCCAAACAGCACTTCGGTCACCAGCTCGGGTGATACGCCCGAGCGCTGCACGGCGGCCTGGATGGCTGCGCCGCCCAGATCGTGGGCCGACAGCGAGGCGAAATCGCCCTGGAAGCCGCCCATGGGGGTGCGTGCAGCACCGACGATGACAACGGGATCAGACATGTTTTACTCCTGTGGATGATGGGTTGGGAACCTGCCAGCGCAGGAAGCGCTTGTCGCGCTCGTAGGGAAATACGTCATGCACGTAGCCGGCCTGGATGCGCTCCTTGTGGCTTTGCCAGAAGGCAGCGTCCAGCAGGTCGCCGTGGTGCTTCATGAACACGTCCCGCACGGCGTTGTTGCCCAGCAGGAACGGCCCGAAGGTTTCAGGAAAGACATCGCGCGGGCCCACGGCATACCAGACCTCGCCGCTCATTTCGTCTTCCTCGTTGCGGGCGGCTGGCACGCGGCGGAAGTTGCAATCGGTGATGTATTCGATCTCGTCGTAGTCGTAGAACACCACCTTGCCGTGGCGCGTGACGCCGAAGTTCTTCCAGAGCATGTCACCGGGGAAGATGTTGGCCGCCACCAGGTCCTTGATGGCATTGCCGTACTCCACCACTGCATGCTGGATCTGGCTGGCGGCGCGTTCGTCGTCGGGCCCGGCGTCGAATGCCTCCTGCAGGTAGATGTTCAGCGGGATCATGCGCCGTTCGATGTACAGGTGCTTGATGATGACTTCCTCATGGCCGTCACCGTCGCGGTCCGATATCTCGAGCTGGCTGGGCGCGAACTTCTGGATTTCGGCGATCAGTTCGTCCTCGAACCGCTCGCGTGCGAACGCCACCTCGCTGTATTCCAGCGTGTCGGCCATGCGGCCCACGCGGTCGTGCTGCTTGACCAGCAGGTATTTGCCCTTGATCTGCTCGCGCGTGGTGTCCTTCTGCGGCGGGTAATAGTCCTTGATGAGCTTGAACACGTAGGGGAACGACGGCAGGTCGAACACCAGCATGACCATGCCCTTGATGCCGGGCGCAATGCGGAACTTGTCGCTGGAGTGCTTGAGGTGGTAGAGGAAATCCCGGTAGAACAGCGTCTTGCCCTGTTTGGCCAGGCCCAGCGCGTTGTAGATCTCGTTGCGCGGCTTGCGTGGCATCAGGCTGCGCAGGAACTGCACGTAGGCGCTGGGTACTTCCATGTCGACCATGAAATACGCCCGCGCAAAGCTGAACAGCGCCTGCAGGTCGTCTTCTCCGAACAGGCAGGCATCGATCACCAGCCGGCCTTCCTTGTTGTGAAGGATCGGCAGCGCAAACGGAACTTCGTTGAAGCCGTTGATGATCTTGCCCACCACGTAGGCGCCCTTGTTGCGGAAGAACAGGCTGGACAGCACCTGAATCTGGAAATTGGCGCGCAGCTTCACCTGGGACAGGCGCGCGCTCATGGCCTCCAGCACCAGCTGGGCGTCACGCGGCAGATCGTCAAACGCGCGTTGCAGGCGGAAATTGTCGATGATGCGGGTGATCGTTTCCAGCAGGGTTTCGCGCGTGGGGTAATAGGCGCGGTAGGTTGGCGTGGCGGCAGGTTCGTCGTTTTCGATGTATTCGGTGCTGACGGCCGGACGCACAAAGATGAAGTCGTTGTGGAAGTGCGTTCGGTGCAGGATCTTGGTGGTGACCGAGTTGAAGAAGGTTTCGGCCAGCTCGGGCTGGTGGTGGTCCACCAGCAGCCCGATGTAGTGCAGCTTGACCTGCTGCCACACGTCCATGGGCTGTTCTCCGGCCTTGAATTCCTTTTCCAGCCGGGCCGTGGCCTCCTTCACCCGCAGGTCGTAGAACTCGATGCGCTCACGCTGCGCACGCTGCTGGCCGTGCCAGTCGGCCGTCTCGAACCGGTGCTTGGCCCGGGCCGACTCGGTACGGAACAGCCGGTAGTGCCGGTTGAAGCCGTCCATCATCGCCTTGGCGATGTCGTAGGCCAGAGGGGAATCCAGGCGCTGCGGGAACACGGTGCGGCCCCTGCCGTTCAGGACCTTGCGGCAACCACACCCGCTATGGCGGCGCGGTATTGCGGCTCGATGGCGTCGGTGCTGGCCACGGTCATGTGCAGATCCTGCAACAGGCCGTCATGCACGCCGAAAGCCCAGCCGTGCACGCGAACCTTCTGGCCCTTGGCCCAGGCGTCCAGCATGACGGTGCTCACACACACGTTGACCACCTGCTCGATGACGTTCAGGTCCACCAGCGCATCGCCGCGCTGGTCCGGCCGGCAG
>CAZUJD010000331.1:2985-3525 GCA_964620025.1 uncultured Ramlibacter sp.
GCAGTTGTCCAGCAGGCCACGGTGGCGGTCGCGTACAACCAGGATGTGGCGCAGCCAGTTGTCGGCCAGGCCCACGCGGATGTTGTTGAGCGCGGCCATCACGCCGCCGCAGCCGTAGTGCCCTACGACCATGATGTCCTCGACCTTGAGCATTTCCACCGCAAACTGGATTGCGGACAGCGCATTCAGGTCCGAGTGCACGACCACGTTGGCCACATTGCGATGCACGAACACCTCGCCGGGCTCCAGCCCGGTGATCTGGTTGGCCGGAACACGGCTGTCGGAACAGCCGATCCACATGTACTTGGGCGTTTGCTGCTTGACCAGGCTGGTGAAGAAGCCCGGACGTGTGCGTTCCATTTCCGCGGCCCAGGCGCGGTTGTGGGAGAAGAGTTCCTGGATGGATGAAGTGGTCATGGCACTATTGTCGCCCTCAATGATCCTTTGGTTTGCATTAGGTACAACTACCTGAAGGAAACCCCTCACATGGTTTCGGCGAACAGCTCCCGCCCGATCAGCATGCGGCGGATTTCGCTGGTG
>CAZUJD010000332.1:0-3521 GCA_964620025.1 uncultured Ramlibacter sp.
TTCGGGGTCGCGGCCGCAATTGCCGACGAGGATGACTTTGTTGACGGATGCCATGGTGTGCTTGCCCTGAAAGATTTCGGGGCGCCCATGCGCCCGTTGGCGGATTGTGCCGCATTCGCACCGGGTCGCGTGCCAGAATCGGTCGCATGAACGGCGAACCCGATTTCCTGCAAAACCTGCGCAACGAGTTCGCCAACGGCCGCATGTGGCTGGACCGCGTGGTGGTGCTGGGCTTTGCCATCCTGTCCGGGCTGGCCGTTGTGGCCTTCACACTGCTGGCCGATGGTGCGTTTGACCTTTTCCTGGCCCTGCGCGCGCAACACTGGTGGCTGCCCCTGGTCTGGACGCCGGCGTTGACCGCCCTCGTGGTCTGGGCGACCCGCCGCTGGTTCGACGGCATCGCGGGTTCCGGTGTGCCGCAGGTCTGCGCAGCGCTGGATCCGCAGGTTGCGCCGGCATCGCGCGGTCGTTTTGTCTCCCTCCGGCTGTCAGTGGGCAAGATCATGATGGTGTCCGGGGGGCTGCTGGCCGGGCTGTCGATCGGTCGTCAGGGGCCTTCGGTGCAGGTGGCTGCAGGGGTCATGCTGCAGGCCCGGCGCTGGCTGTCACCCCGCTCGGACATCACCGATCGCGAGTTGCTGGTCGCCGGCGGCGCCGCCGGCATCGCTGCGGCATTCAATACGCCGCTGGGAGGCATCGTATTCGCCATCGAGGAGCTGTCGCGCCGCATCGAGCAGCGCAGCAGCGGGCTGATGCTGGCCGCCATCGTGGCCGCAGGTCTGGTGTCCGTGTCTGCCTTTGGCAATTTTTCATATTTCGGGCGCATCCACACCGAAGCGCTTTCCTGGTGGAGCCTGCTGCTGCCTGGTGCGCTGGTAGCCCTGGCCTGCGGCCTGCTGGGTGGTTTGCTGGCACGGTTGCTGGTGGTGTCCTTCACAGGGCTGCCGGACCGTTTTTGCGCCTGGCGACGGGCCTTTCCCGTGCGCTTTGCGGCGGCCTGCGGTTTCGGCGTGGCGCTGATCTGTGTGGTGAGCCAGGGCGCCGCCGTAGGCGGGGGTCACCACCACACGCAGGAGCTTCTGGGACAGGCCGCGGCCGATGCCAACACCCCCCTGCTGTACACCTGGCTCAAATTCGTCTCGTCATGGCTGTCGGCCTGGGCCGGTGCACCGGGCGGCATCTTCGGGCCCTCGCTGTCCATCGGTGCCAGTGTGGGCGCCGATGTGGCCGCGCTGATGCAATCGCCCCACCTGGCAGCCCTGATCGCCCTGGGCATGGCCGGCTTCCTGGCGGCTGTCACGCAGACACCCATCACCGCCATGATCATCGTCATGGAAATGACCGACGGTCATGCCATGGTGCTGAGCCTGATGGCCTGCGCGCTGCTGGCCAGCCTGGTGTCGCGTCTGGTTACCCGCCCGCTGTATCCGGCGCTGGCCGATCTGATGGTGGCCCAGATGGCACCGCCGTCTGTAGCGACTGACGCGAAGGCATGACCTGCAGCCCCCAGGTCATGGCAAACCACAGGACGCAGGTCATCGCCGCCACGCCGAACAGCCCTGCGGGGCCCACGGC
Organism: uncultured Ramlibacter sp.; assembly: GCA_964620025.1. Classification (GTDB taxonomy): domain Bacteria; phylum Pseudomonadota; class Gammaproteobacteria; order Burkholderiales; family Burkholderiaceae_C; genus RAM1. The sequence continues at coordinate 1,576 of CAZUJD010000332.1, forward strand.
CTGGACCAACAGTCCACCCAGTGCGCCGCCCGCGAACAGTCCCAGCGACTGCAGCGTGTTGTAAACACCCAGCGCAGCACCGCGGGCGGGCGCCGGTGCCAGGCGCGACACCAGGCTGGGCTGGCTGGCCTCCAGCATGTTGAAGCCGCAGAAAAACACGAATAGCAGCGCGCCCATCACCAGCAAGGTGGGCCTGGCAGCTGCCAGGCCCAGGCCGGCCTGCGACAGCGCCACCAGGGCAATGGCCCCCAGCAAGGCCGTACGCAACCTGCCGCGGCGTTCCAGCGGGAACAAGGTCGCGCCCATCACGCCGAACGACGCCAGGACGGCAGGCAGGTACACCATCCAGTGATGGGCCTGCACCAGCCCGGCACGTACCAGCAAGCCCGGCACCGCCACCCACATGGCCACCTGCACCGCATGCAGGATGAACACGCCGGCGTTCAGGCGCATCAGCGAGCCCTGGCGCAGCACCGGCAGCACCGGGGCACGCGGCCCGGCGGCCACCCGTGGCGGCTCCGCCGGCACACCCCAGATCACGGCGGCCACGCCACCCAGCGCCAGCAACGCCGTCAGCCAGAAAATGCCTCCCAGCCCGACCCAGCCCGACAGCACCGGCGCTGCCAGCAGAGACAGCGCAAAGGTCAGCCCGATACTCGCCCCTACCAGTGCCATGGCTTTGGTGCGCACCGTGTCACGGGTCTGGTCTGCCAGCAGCGCTGTCACCGCCGCCGATACGGCACCAGCGCCCTGCAGGGCCCGCCCGGCCAGCAGACCCCATACGCTGTCGGCCAACGCGGCCAACAGGCTGCCCAAGGCAAAGACCAGCAAGCCCGACACAATCACCCGCTTGCGCCCCCATCGGTCCGACGCCATGCCCAACGGCAGCTGCAGAAAAGCCTGAACCAGTCCGTACACCCCCAGGGCAAATCCGACCAGCGCCGGATCGTCACCACCGGCGTACCGCCGGGCCTCCAGTGCAAAAACGGGCAGCACCATGAACAGGCCCAGCATGCGCAGCGCAAAAATGCCGGCCAGCCAGCCACTGGCCCGGCGCTCCAGCGGAGTCATGGCGTGGCCGGGTTCATTCGGGAGGACGGGGGGCGAAGCGGACAAGTTCGAACAGGTGACTGGTGCACCGGAATGGGTTGCGGGGGATTCTGAGAGCGCGAAAACCGTCAGCAGGGCCGACATTGTCCCGCATTCCGGCCATCCGGGCGGGTGCAGGAAATGATGTGCCGGTCTATCATGATGGGTTTTCCCGGGCCCGCTCCACCTTGAACTCCTCTTCTGACGGCAAGTACCTTGCGGCCACGCTCGCCGCGCAGCGGATCGCCATCCGCGGGGCGCGCACGCACAACCTCAAGAATGTGGACCTGGACATTCCGCGCAACCGGCTGGTGGTCATCACCGGCCTGAGCGGCTCGGGCAAGTCCAGCCTGGCGTTTGATACGCTGTACGCCGAGGGCCAGCGCCGCTACGTGGAAAGCCTGAGCGCCTATGCGCGCCAGTTCCTGCAGCTCATGGACAAGCCAGATGTGGATGTGATCGAAGGTCTGTCGCCCGCCATCAGCATCGAGCAAAAGGCCACCAGCCACAACCCGCGCTCCACCGTGGGCACGGTCACCGAGATCCATGACTACCTGCGCCTGCTGTTTGCCCGCGCCGGCACGCCCTACTGCCCCGACCACGGCCTGGCGCTGCAGGCCCAGACCGTGAGCCAGATGGTGGACGCCGCACTGGCGCTGCCGGAAGACACCAAGCTCATGATCCTGGCGCCCGTGGCGCGCGACCGCAAGGGCGAGTTTGTGGATGTGTTTGAGCAGATGCAGGCCCAGGGCTATGTGCGCTTCCGCGTGGACGGCATGGCTTGTGAGTTTGACGGATTGCCCAAGCTGAAAAAGACCGAGAAGCACGACATCGACGTGGTGATCGACCGGCTCAAG
>CAZUJD010000333.1:0-3509 GCA_964620025.1 uncultured Ramlibacter sp.
GCTGGCCATCGGACTGGTGGTGGACGACGCGATCGTGATGCTGGAGAACATCTTCCGCCACATTGAAGAGGGGCTGGACCCGTTTTCGGCCGCGATCAAGGGGGCGCGCGAAATCGGCTTTGCGGTGATCACCATGACCGCCACGCTGGTGGCGGTGTATGCGCCGCTCGCATTCACGCCGGGACGTACCGGCCGGCTGTTCATCGAGTTCGCGCTGGCGCTGGCCGGTGCGGTGGTGGTGTCCGGCTTTGTGGCGCTGACGCTTACGCCCATGATGTGTGCCAAGCTCCTGCGCCACAACCCCAGGCCGGGCCGGTTCGACCGCTTCATGGAGAACTGCCTGAACCGGGTGTCCGACGGCTATGCCGGCGTACTGCGCTGGATTGTCAGTACCGGCTACCGCCGTGCGCCGGGTGAGCGCGGCGCCGGTGCCTGGGTGAAGGGCTTTGTCCTGCAGGCGCGCTGGATCGTGATTGCCGTCATGCTGGCAAGCGCAGCCGCCATTGCGTTCGTCTACCCCGGCATGCGCTCGGAGCTATCGCCGATCGAAGACCGCGGTGTCATCACAACCAACATCACGGCGCCCGACGGTTCCACCCTTGAATACACCAACCGCTACGCGCGCGAAATGGAGCGTCTGGGCCAGGGGTACAAGGAGTTCGACCGCATCTTTGCGAACGTGGGCAACCCGTCGGTGTCGCAGGGCAACGTGACCTACCGCACGGTGGACTGGGACGAGCGCAAGCGCACCACGATCGAACTGGCGCGCGAGATGGGGCCGCGCATCGGTGGCTTGCCGGGGGTACAGGCGTTTCCCATCACACCGCCTTCGCTGGGTCAGGGCTTTCGCGACCGGCCCATCAATTTCGTGATCCAGACGTCCGACAGCTACCAGAACCTGAACCAGGTGGTGCGCCAGATGCTGGAAGAGATCGCCAAGCAGCCCGGCATCCTGCAGCCTGACGTGGACCTGCGCCTGAACAAGCCCGAGCTGCGCATTGACATCGACCGGGCCAAGGCGGCTGACCTGGGTGTGGGCGTGGATGTGGTCGCGCGGGCCATTGAAACCATGCTGGGCGGGCGCAACGTGACGCGCTACAAGCGCGACGCCGAGCAGTACGACGTGATCGTTCAGATCCAGTCATCGGGCCGCACCACACCGGAAAACATCGAGGGCATCTACGTGCGTGGACGCAACGACACCGTGATTCCGCTGTCGTCCCTGGTCAAGGTCAGTGAGAGCGTGAGCCCGCGCGAACTGAACCACTTCGGCCAGCGCCGCTCGGTCACCATTTCGGCCAACCTGGCGCCAGAATATTCGCTCGGCGAGGCGCTGGTCTACCTGGACCAGGCGGCCGCCCGCGTGCTCAAGCCGGGCTACACGACGGACCTGAACGGTACCTCGCGCGAGTTCCGCAACTCGCAGGGGGCGCTGGCCGTGGTGTTCGTGCTGGCGCTGCTGTTCATTTTCCTGGTGCTGGCCGCGCAGTTTGAAAGTTTCGTGGACCCGATGGTGATCATGCTCGCCGTGCCGCTGTCGATGATCGGCGCGCTGCTGGCCCTCAAGTGGTCGGGCGGCTCGCTCAACGTGTATTCACAGATCGGCCTGATCACCCTGGTGGGGCTGATCACCAAGCACGGCATCCTGATCGTGGAATTCACCAACCAGCTGCGCGAAGACGGCATGGCCATGGTGGACGCGCTGGTCAAGGCGTCGGCCCAGCGCCTGCGCCCCATCCTGATGACCACTGGCGCGATGGTGCTGGGGGCGGTGCCGCTGGCGCTTGCGTCAGGTGCCGGCGCCGAAAGCCGCCAGCAGATCGGCTGGGTGATTGTGGGCGGCATGTCGCTGGGTACGCTGCTCACGGTGTTTGTGGTGCCCACGATGTATTCGCTGTTTGCCCGCAGCACGGTGCCAGGCGCCAACAAGGCCCAGGCGAAGGAGCAACCGGGCTACCACGGCGACGACGCCGACGCGCCGGACGAGGCCATGGCGGCTAAGTAAGGTCGCCGGGTGTGTTGGCGTTGAAAAACGCCTGCGTATCGCCGGGGCCGTCGAACATCACTTGCGCGGCGTGCTGGCTTTCAAGCCAGCTGCGGGCCTTGCGCCCGCCGCCGTCCAGCCAGGCCTGCAGGCTGGCTGCCAGCGACACATGCACCAGGCAGAACACCGGCTGCAGCCGTGGCTGGCCCAGCTCATCCCGGTCTTGCGCCACAGCGGCTTTCGCGCCCTCACGCGCTGCGGCCGCCGCCAGGCGGGCGGCCAGGTCCAGCGGAAACCCTGGCGCGTCGCAGGGCACGGCCAGCAGCCACGACGTGGCGCAGCGCTGCAGGCCTGCCAGCACGCCTGCCATGGGGCCGGCAAAATCCGCCGAGGCATCGGCCACCACAGGTGCGCCGAACGCGCGATAGGCATCGTGATGGCGGTTGGCATTGATGAGCACCTGGCCCACTTGTGGACGCAGGCGTTGCAGTGCATGCAGCGCCAAAGGCGCGCCCTTGAATTCCTGAAGGCCCTTGTCAGCGCCACCCATGCGCAAGCCGCGGCCACCGGCCAGCACCAGGCCAGTGATGTCCGGGTTCATCCGCCGATGTAGCTCATCTCGACACGGCGCGCGCCTGAGCCCGTGTCGGGCGCCAGCCCGCTGCGCAGCTGCGAATAGCGGTCGCTTCGGCCCTGCCAGATGTGGCCGATGGCAGAGGCCAGCTCGGCGTCGCTGGCGCCGCCGCGCACCAGCGCGCGCAGGTCGTGGCCCTGCGTGGCAAACAGGCACAGGTACAGCTGGCCTTCGGTGGACAGGCGGGCGCGGTTGCAATCACCGCAAAACGCCTGTGTCACGCTGCTGATGACGCCGATTTCCCCGGCTCCATCGGCATAGGCCCAGCGCTGGGCCGTCTCGCCCGGCGCACCGGGTGCCATGGGCACCAGAGGCAACTCGGCGTGGATGCGCCGCACCACTTCGGCTGAAGGCAGTACTTCGTCCATGCGCCAGCCGTTGGTCGCGCCCACGTCCATGTATTCGATGAAACGCAGCACGCTGCCCGAGCCCTTGAAGTGCCGCGCCATGGACAGGATTTCCTGGTCATTGGTGCCGCGCTTGACGACCATGTTGATCTTGATCGGGCCCAGACCGGCCTCACGGGCGGCGTCAATGCCGGCCAGCACATCGGCCACCGGAAAATCCACGTCGTTCATGCGGCGGAAGACCGCATCATCCAGCCCGTCCAGGCTCACCGTCACGCGCTGCAGGCCGGCGGCCTTCAGGGCACGGGCCTTGCGCGCCAGCAGCGAGCCGTTGGTGGTGAGCGTGATGTCCAGCGGCGCGCCGTCCACGGTGCGCAGCGCCGCCAGCTGCTCGATCAGCACCTCGATGTTCTTGCGCAGCAGCGGCTCGCCACCGGTCAGGCGGATCTTTTGAACGCCGTGCGCCACAAATTGCCTGGCCACCCGCGTGACTTCCTCGAAGGTCAGCAGCGAGGCATGCGGCAGGTAGGGGTAGTCCTTGTCG
>CAZUJD010000334.1:0-3502 GCA_964620025.1 uncultured Ramlibacter sp.
AGCGCAACCTTGCCAAGGTTGAGGTCGAGAGTTCGAGACTCTTTTCCCGCTCCAGATTTCCAAAAAGGGAAGCCCAGGCTTCCCTTTTTTGTCAGTAAAAATCCGAAACTACCCTGGCGCGATAGCAAAGCGGTTATGCACCGGATTGCAAATCCGATTAGCCCAGTTCGACTCTGGGTCGCGCCTCCAGATCACAGCCCCGTCAACCCCGTTGCCGGGGCTGTTTTGTTTGACAATAGGTCGTCCGCCCGGATGGTGAAATTGGTAGACACAGCGGACTTAAAATCCGCCGCTTGCTGAAAGGCGGCGTACCGGTTCAAGCCCGGTTCCGGGTACCAGATGAAAGCACGTCATGACACGCTACAACGCCCCCTTCGAGATTCATGTTCATGGTGACGTGCGCTTGCGCGCCGAGGTCAGCTTTGCGCAACTGCAGGATGCCCTCAAGCCGCTGTGGAAATATGCCGGGGCCAAATCGCTGGCCGACGGCGCCCAAAGCAGCTACGAAGAGGAGCCTGGCATCAAGTTTGATGCGCATGAGCATCTGCTGCAGATGTGCTGGACCGTGCCCGGCGACGAAGACTTCCGACAGTCGCTGGACGAAATGTGCATGAACCTCAACGACCTGGCACAGGACGGCGCCGCCATCGAAGTCACGTTCTACGACGCCGACTTTGACGAGGAAGAAGAAGCCCCCGGTGCCGAATCCCGCGATGACTTTGTGATGCTGTTTGTCGGCCCCACGCCCGCGGCCATCATGCAGGTGCAGCGCGACCTGCTGGTGCAGGACGTGGTGAACATGATGGAACGCCACTTTGACGGCTCGGAACTCGGTGGCGTGGTGGCAGAGATCGACAAGCTGTTCGGTCAGCGCTTTGACGAGTTGGTCAATTCGCTGGAATTGGGCCGGCCCCCGCGGGGCTCGGGTGGTTCCGGCGGTCCGGGCCACGGTGGTGGCCGCCGCCCGCGCCATCTGCACTAGAAAATGGCTCCGCGCCGAAGCGCCTGCGGCGATGCCCCCTCGGGCGTTGCCCTATCCCCCTCAAGGGGGCGCCACCAGCGGCCCGGCAAAGCCAGTGCCGCGACGGCTCTCGTATAGTGCGGCTCATGGCCCTTTTCCCGCAAGATGCCCTGCAACCCGGCGTGCGCAAGCGCGAGGTGTTTGGCTGGGCGATGTACGACTTTGCCAACTCCGGCTACACCACCGTGGTGATCACGGCTGTATTCGCGGCCTATTTCGTCGGCGGAATTGCGCAAAAGGCCGAATGGGCGACCTTTGCATGGACAGCAGCGCTCAGTGTGTCGTATGCCATCGTGATGCTGACCATGCCCAGCATCGGCGCGTATGCCGACCTGCGGGCCGCCAAGAAGCGCCTGCTCATGATCACCACGGCAGGTTGTGTTGCGGCCACTGCGGCGCTGGCCTGGGCCGGGCCGGGCAGTGTGGCCTTGGCCGTGGTGCTGATCATTGTTTCAAACACGTTCTACAGCTGGGGTGAATCGCTCACGGCGGCCTTCCTGCCAGAGCTGGCACGCACCGGATCCCTGGGCAAGGTCAGCGGCTGGGGCTGGGGCTTTGGCTACTTTGGCGGCATGCTGGCGCTGGGCATTTGCCTGGGCTACGTGATCTGGGCGCAGGGTCAGGGCATCAAGGCCGAGCAGTTCGTGCCGGTCACCATGCTGGTCACGGCGGCGATTTATGGCGTGGCATCACTGGTGACTTTCCGGCTGCTGAAGGAACGCGCCCAACCCAACCCGGCGGCGTTGCAGCAAAACGGACTGAAGGCGTCTCTGGCGCAGTTGCGCCGCACTTTCATGCAGGCGCGCCAGTACAGTGATTTCATGTGGCTGCTGGCGTGCGCCGTGTTTTACCAGGGGGGCGTCGCCGTGGCCATTGCGCTGGCGGCCATCTATGCTGAGCAGGTCATCGGCTTTCAGCCCCAGGAGACCATGGTGCTGATTTTTGTGCTCAACCTGGCTGCTGCCGGGGGGGCGCTGGCCTGGGGCTATTTCCAGGACCGCATCGGTCACAAGCTGGCCCTGGGCACCACCCTGGTGGGTTGGGTTGCCACCTGCGTGATCGCAGCAGTTACCACCACCAAGGGCGGCTTCTGGTATGCCGCTGCCATTGCGGGGCTGTGCATGGGCTCCAGCCAGTCGGCAGGGCGCGCCATGGCCGGCATGTTCGCGCCGCAGCGCCAGCTGGCGGAGTTCTACGGGCTGTGGACGTTCGCCATCCGGCTGGCCAGCATCATCGGCCCGCTGAGCTATGGCGCAATTACCTGGGCCACGGGTGGCAATCAGCGTGCAGCGATCCTGTCCACTGCCGTGCTGTTTGTCCTGGGACTGTTGTTGCTGCAAAAGGTGGATGTGCAGCGCGGCCGCGATGCCGCGGTGGCTGCTGACGCTCAGGCCTGAACTGCCAGCCAGCGCCCGGCTGCGGCGTGCAGGACATCGGCCACACCGGTGCTGATGAGGCTGAGCCTGCCCTGCCGGCGCTGTGCCAGCAGCTTGTGGGCGGCCAGCAGGCGCTGAGTCTGCCGCGCCACCGGCTCGCCGGTTTCCAGCAGATGCACATGGGGGCCGACCAGATCCTGGAGCACTTCGGTCGCAAAAGGGTAATGGGTGCAGCCGAGCACCAGCGTGTCCATGGCGTCTGGCGAGTTGCCAAGCCGTCCCAACAAGCCGGTGTAGTGAGTGCACAGCGCTACAATTTTTGTAGCGTCGTTCTGTTCGATGGCTTCGGCCAGACCATCACACGGCTGCAGTACAAACCGGGCCTGGTCCGCCAGCGAGGCCTGCAGTGCGGTGAACCTGGCGCTGCCCAGCGTACCGCGCGTGGCCATCACGCCTACCAGGCCGGTGCGTGTGGAGGCGGCCGCAGGCTTGAGCGCTGGCTCCACGCCCACCAATGGCAGGCCGGGATGGGCGTCACGCAAGGCCGTGATGGCAGCGGCCGTGGCGGTGTTGCAGGCAACCACCAGGGCCTTGATGCCATGCATGCTGCGCAGTTGCTGCGCGACCGCCAGCGCGCGGTCAAGGACGAACCCGTCACCGCGTTCGCCATAGGGCGCATGGGCGTTGTCGGCCAGGTAGATGAAGTCCTCGCCCGGCAGCGAAGCGCGCAATGCGCGCAACACGCTCAGGCCGCCGACACCGCTGTCAAAAACGCCGACCGGCGCGTCCGCGTTCAAGCCGCCGCGACGGGGATGTTCTTGAATTCACCCGTGGCGATACGCTTTTGCCATTCGGCCGGACCGGTGATGTGGGCGCTGGTGCCACCTGCATCCACCGCCACCGTCACGGGCATGTCCACCACGTCAAATTCGTAGATCGCTTCCATGCCCAGGTCGGCAAAGCCGAGCACCTTGGCTGTCTTGATGGCCTTGGAGACCAGGTAGGCGGCGCCGCCCACCGCCATGAGGTAGGCGCTCTTGTGCTTCTTGATAGCCTCGATGGCCACCGGGCCACGCTCGGACTTGCCGATCATCGAGATCAGGCC
>CAZUJD010000335.1:0-3477 GCA_964620025.1 uncultured Ramlibacter sp.
CTGCAGCCAGTAGGTGACGGCAAAGCTGCGGTCGAAGATGCGCAGCGAGATCGCGCGGATGTCCTGGGCCGACGCAAATTCCAGCGGCGCTGCGCCGCCCTCGCGCTGGGCCAGCGCACGCACAGCCTGCTGTACCGCGGCGGCGTCGGAATCAGGGGCCAGCCACAGGGCCAGCTCGTTCACGCGGCGATCGCCGGTCAGGCGTTCGAAATCCGGCTGTGCCATGACGATGGCGCCGCTTTGGCGCGCGTAGTCGCGCCACACGCCGGCCACAAAGAAGCGGGTGCCTGGCTGCAAGGTGGCGGACAGCGGCGCAAACAGCTGGCCGGTGCGCGCACCGTACAGGTCCATCACGGCCTCGCTCACGTAGATGCCCACATGGTCCGGTGGTACGGGGACCGCGTCCCCCACCAGCGGCAACGCCTGCAATGGGCCCTGCAGCGCGCGCACGATCAGCGTGACCGCCGGGCGTGCCGGATCCAGCAGCAAGGGGGTGCTGCGCAATGTGCCCACACGCTGCACGCCTGGCACCTGGGCCACGGCCTGCACGAAGGCGGGTTCCAGGTAGGCGGCGTCACCGGTACCGGGGGCGCCAGCCGTGCGCACGTACAACTGCGCTGGCAGAACCGCGTCCAGCCATTGCGTCACGCTGTCACGAAAGCTGGCCACCATCACGGTCAAGGCCACGGCCAGGCTCAGCGACGCGACCACGCCGCTGACGGCCACCGCAGCACTTTCGCGCACGCGGCGGGCCCGTTCTACCGCCAGCAAGGGCAAGACCCGGTGCGCCGCCCAGGGCGCCAGCCGGTCATACAGCCAGCCTACGGCCCAGGGCAGGGCGGTGATACCGCCCACCAGCAGCAGGCCCACCGATCCGTAGGCGGCCAGCGCAATGCCGGCCACCGGCGGCAGCAGCGCCAGCAGTGCACCGGTGGCCATCAGCACCAGGCTGGGCCAGAGGCTTCGCCTGGCCTGCGTGGCACCGCCCAGCCCTTTGAGGGTCTGCGCCAGCGGCATGTGCTGCACGGCGCGTGCGGGCCACCAGCCGCCCAGCAGCGCCGCCAGCACACCCAGCGCGCCATAGGCCAGGGCGCCCCGGCTGTCCCATTGCAATGCCGGCGTTGCGCCGGGAAAGTAGCCGCCGCCCAGGTCCCCGCCCAGCAGCCGCAGCGCCAGTGTTGCCAGCGCGGTGCCCAGGGCCAGGCCGACCGCGCTGCCCACGGCGCCGAGCAGGGCGGATTCCAGCAGCACCAACCGCAGGCGCTGGCGTGCCGTCAGGCCCAGCACTCCCAGCAGCGCAAACTGCTGCGCACGCCGCGCGACGCTGAGCGACAGCACGGAAAACACCAGGAACGCGCCGGTGAACAGCGCCACCAGCGCCAGCACTGTCAGGTTGACGCGGTAGGCGCGCGACAGGTTGCTGACGCGTTGTGTTGCATCGTCCGGCGTGGTGGCTGCCACATCACCCGGCAAAGCCAGCGTGCGCACCAGATCCTGGCGGCTGGTGCCGGGCGCCAGCCGCAGGTCAATGCGCGAGAGCTGACCCGGGCGGCCAAACAGGTCTTGCGCCGCGCCGATGTCCATCACTGCCAGCGGGCCGCCACCGGCGGCTGCCGTGCCGCCGACCCGCACGCCGCGCAGTTGCAGGCCCACCTGCAGTTGCAGGCCGGGCGCTGCCGGCCCGAATGCGGTGGTGTCAGCGGGCAGCAAGGCCTGGGCCGCGGCATTCAGGAACACGGTGGCGGGTGCAAAGACGGCAAAACGGTTGCCGCCGTCGCGCGGCACCGGCATCAGGCCGGGTGCCACGCCGGCCACCACCAGCGCATCGACGCCCAGCACGCGCATTGAGCGCCGCGTGCCGTCGGGCAAATACACCAGCGTCTGCAGTTCCAGCACCGGGCTGGCCAGTGCCACGCCGGGGTGTGCCGCCACGCGCGCAAACAGCTGTTCGTCAAACCCGCCGCGCACCGCGCGCAGCTCCAGGTCGGGCTGGCCGTTGACCGAGCGCACCGCGCTGGAAAATTCGCTGAGCGCCGACGCGTTGATCAGGTGGACTGAAAACGCCAGCGCCACCCCCAGCGTCACGGCCAGCATGGCTGCGGCATTGCGCCAGGGGTGATGGCGCAGCTCTTGCCAGGAAAAGGTGGTCAGCAGGCTGCTCATGCCACGATTGTGCGCGCCGCACCGTTACATTGCGGGCATTGATGCAAGGAGCACCCGCTTGGCCACCACTGACACACTGACCTGGACCGACCAGCTGGACGGGCTGGACTGGCAGGAACTGTCTGCGCTGTACCGTGCCGCGCCCCTGGGCGACAAGAGCCCGCAGTGGCTGGGCACGGCCTTTGGCAACAGCATGTTCCGCTGCTTCGTGCGCGACGGCGGCAGGCTGGTGGGCGCCGGCCGTGCGCTGGCCGACGGGGTGGATTGCTCCTGCATCTGCGACGTGGCCGTTCTGCCCAGCCACCAGGGCACGGGCCTGGGTCGCGAGATCATCGCGCGGCTGGTGGCGCAGTCGCACGGGCACCGCAAGATCATCCTGTACGCAGTGCCGGGCAAGGAGGGCTTCTACCAGAAGCTGGGTTTTGAGCGCATGCGCACGGCCATGGCCCTCTTTCAGGACCCGGCGGCGGCTCGTGCGCAAGGCTACCTGGGTGACAATGGCGCATGACTCCTGAAGCCCTGGCGCAAGCCCAACTCGACGCCTACAACGCACACGACCTGCGGGCCTTTGTCGCCTGCTACAGCGACGACATCAAGGTCTACCGCCTGCCCGACCTGCAACCTGTGCTCGTGGGCAAGGCCGCCTTCGCCGATTTCTATGCCACCCAGCGCTTCAACCGGCCGGCCCTGCATGCCCAGGTGATCAACCGCATGGTGCTGGGCAACAAGGTCATCGATCATGAGCGGATCGAAGGCGTGCGTGATGCTGTGTATGAGGCCGCGGCGGTATACGAGGTCGCGAACGGGCTGATCCATACCGTGTGGTTCCACAACGCCGACTGAGCCGTGGCCGCGCGGTACCTGCGCTAAGCTGGCAGCCATGCTGACCCTACCCACATTTGCCGACGTAGAACACGCTGCCCGGCGCCTGCGGGGCCAGGCCCACCGCACGCCGGTGCTGCGCAGTGCCACGGCCGACGCCCTGCTGGGCGCGCAGCTTTTCTTCAAGTGCGAGAACTTCCAGCGCATGGGCGCGTTCAAGTTCCGCGGCGCCTTCAATGCGCTGGCACAGTTCAGCCCTGAGCAAAAGCACGCAGGTGTGGTCACGTTCTCGTCGGGCAACCATGCCCAGGCGATTGCGCTGTCGGCCCGCCTGCTGGGCATCCCGGCCGCCATCCTGATGCCGCTGGACGCGCCGCAGGCCAAGGTGGACGCCACGCGCGGCTACCTGGGCGACCAGGGTGAGGTGATCCTGTACGACCGCTACACGCAGGACCGCGAGGCCATGACGGCCCAATTGGCGCTCGACCGCGG
>CAZUJD010000336.1:0-3461 GCA_964620025.1 uncultured Ramlibacter sp.
AGGCGGCGATCCAGGCGCTGCTCTTCATGTCGCCCTTGCGCAGCACCGGGCCGGCCTGCATGCAGGTGTGCATTTCGTCGCCGGTGCGGTCCAGGAAGCCGGTGTTGATGAAGGCCACCCGGCTGCCGGCCGCGGCAATGCAGGCCTTCAGGTTGACGCTGGTACGGCGCTCTTCGTCCATGATGCCCAGCTTCACGGTGCTGTCTTTCAGGCCCAGCACTTTTTCCACGCGGGTGAACAGCTCGGCGGCAAATGCCACCTCGGCCGGACCATGCATCTTGGGTTTGACGATGTAGACGCTGCCGGTGCGGGAATTGCGGATTCCATTCGCGCCACGCCCCTGAAGGTCGTGCAGCGCAATGGTGGTCGTGACCACCGCGTCCATGATGCCTTCGGGGATCTCCTTCGTGCTGCCATCAGCCGCCGTGTACAGGATGGCCGGGTTGGTCATCAGGTGCCCCACATTGCGCACGAACATCAGCGAACGGCCGTGCAGCTTCACTTCGCCACCCTGCGGCGCGGTGTACACGCGGTCCGGGTTCAGGCCGCGCTTGAAGGTGGTGCCGCCCTTGCTCACGTCTTCCGTCAGCGTGCCCTTGAGGATGCCCAGCCAGTTGCCGTAGGCCAGCACCTTGTCCTGCGCGTCCACCACGGCCACCGAGTCTTCCAGGTCCAGGATGGTGGACAGCGCGGCTTCCAGCACCAGGTCGCTCACGCCGGCCGGGTCTGACGCGCCGATCGGCGTCTTGCGGTTGATGCGGATGTCCAGGTGCAGGCCGTTGTGCTGCAGCAGCACGCTGGTGGGGCTGGCCGCATCGCCCTGGTAGCCGATGAACTGCCTGGCGTTCTTCAGCTCGCTGGTCTTGCCGCCCTTGAGCGTGACCACCAGCTTGCCGCTGGCGACGGCGTAGCCCGTGCTGTCGATGTGCGAGCCGGCCTTCAGCGGCGCGGTGCGGTCCAGCACGTAACGCGCATATTCAATGACCTTGGCGCCGCGCTTTGGGTTGTAGCCGGTGCCTTTTTCGCAGCCATCGGCTTCAGAAATGGCATCGGTGCCGTACAGCGCGTCATACAGGCTGCCCCAGCGCGCGTTGGCGGCGTTCAGCGCATAGCGTGCGTTCAGGATGGGCACCACCAGCTGCGGGCCGGCCTGCGTGGCCAGTTCCGCGTCCACATTCTTCGTGGTGGCTTTCACACTGGCGGGCACCGGCACCAGGTAGCCGATCTTTTCCAGGAACTTGCGGTACTTGCCCATGTTGCGGATCGGACCGGGGTTGGCCTTGTGCCAGGCGTCCAGCTCGGCCTGCAGGCGGTCGCGCTCGGCCAGCAGGGCGATGTTTTTCGGTGCCAGATCGGCCACGATGGCGTCAAACCCCTTCCAGAACGCGGCGCTGTCCACCCCGGTGCCGGGCAGGACCTTGTCTTCAATGAACTGGTGCAGTTCGGTGGCCACCTGCAGGCGGTGAACGGAGGTGCGTGCGGTCATGGGTTTTCTCCTTGGGGGCTTCAGAAAAATGAAAGCGTGTCGCGCAGGTTGGCACCTGTGCGGGTGGGCTGGGTGCCCAGTTCTTCAAACGGCAACTGGTAGCGGTTGACCCACAGCGTGCGAAATCCGTACCAGGTGGCGGCCAGCGCGTCCCAGGCATTGCAGCTCACAAACACGGTCTGGCGCGCCTCCACGCCGGTGGCCTGCGGCCCCAGTGCATAGGCATCGGGGTGGGTCTTGTACTTGCGGATGCCGTCCACGCTGATCACGTGGTCCAGCAGGTCGTCCAGTCCGGCGCTTTTGACGGCCACGCCCAGCATGTCCGGGTCGCCGTTGCTCAGGATGCCGGTGACGATGCCCCGGGATTTCAGCGCCTGCAGCACCTCGCGGTTTTCCGGAAAGGCGCTCAGATGGCGGTACTGGTTCATCAGCTGCTGTTCCTGGGCCGGCGCCAGCGACAGGCCCAGCCGCTTGCAGCTGTAGCGCAGGGCGGCCTGTGTCAGTTCCCAGAACGGCCGGTAGTGGGCGCCATGGTTGCTGGTGGTGACCAGGCGTGTGTATTCGATCTGCTTGTCGCGCCAGAGCACGCCCAGCGCCTGGCCGTGGCCGGGGAACAGTTGCTCGGCCAGCAGGCCCACGCTGTACACATCGAACAGCGTGCCGTAGGCATCGAACAGAACAGCTTTGGGTTTGTCCATGCCCAGACTGTATTCGGTACTTTGAGTGACATTAAGTCCGGCAAAAGTGTTTTATCCATGACAAAAATAAACATAATTTTCGGTGCACCAACTTGGGGTAGGTCCGCATGGCAAGGCCGGTCTGGGCGCATATATTTAATGTCTTAAATATCCCTGTCCTCTCATGATTTCCCTGGCCTCCAATGAAAACCCGCTGGGTATGCCCGCCACGGCGCAACTGGCTGCGGCTGCCGTCCTGCAGGGCGCGGGCAGCTATCCCGACGCCGAAGGCGTGCAACTCAAGGCCGCCCTGGCCGCGCGGCTGGATGTGCCTGCAGGCTGGATCACGCTGGGCAGCGGCTCCAGCGAAATTCTCACGCTGGCGGCTCAGGCCTGTGTGCAGCCTGGGCATGGTGTGGTGTGGTCGCAGTACGGTTTCATCGTGTACGGCCAGGCGGCGGCCCTGGCACGCGGCCAGGCGGTGGTGGTGCCGGCGCGCGATTTCGGTCACGATCTGGGCGCCATGCGCGCGGCCGTGAACGTGGACACGCGGCTGATCTTTGTGGCCAACCCCAACAACCCCACGGGCAGCTTTATCGAGCCGGCCTGGCTGCAGGGCTTCATTGCCAGCGTACCGCCCCAGGTGACCGTGCTGCTGGACGAGGCCTACACCGAATACCTGTCGCCTGCCCAGCGCTACAACAGCATGGACTGGGTGCGCAGCCATCCCAACCTGATCGTGGCACGCACGTTTTCCAAGGCCTATGGCCTGGCCGGCCTTCGTGTCGGCTATGGCGTGGCCCAGCCGGCACTGACGGCGCGCCTGAATGCCATTCGCCCGCGCTTCAACGTCACCACGCCGGCGCTGGCGGCGGCCTGTGCGGCACTGGCCGACGACGACCACCTGGCACGCAGCTATGCCCTGAACCTGGCCGGGCGCGAGCAGCTGGCCGCCGGTTTGCATGCACTGGGCCTGCACTGCCTGCCGTCCGCGGGCAATTTCGTCACCACCCGGTTTGCCAGTGCACAGGCCGCGCAGGCCGCCCATGCGCGGCTGCTGGCTGGCGGCATCGCCGTGTCCCCACTGGGACCCTATGGCATGGCCGACTGGCTGCGCATCAGCGTGGGACTGCCCGAGCACAACGACGCGGTGCTGGCTGCACTGGCCTGAAAGATTCCGATTCCACAACAAGGAGACCCCACGATGAAACGCCGCCAATTCACCCTGCTTGCCGCAACTGCCTTGGCCGTGCCGGTCTACGCACAGGAGCGCACGCTCAAGATCCTGGTGGGCTTTC
>CAZUJD010000337.1:0-3461 GCA_964620025.1 uncultured Ramlibacter sp.
GCCGTGCCCAGCTCGGGAATGGGTGGCGGGCTGAGCGGAAAGATGAACGCGTCGCGCACGCCCGACAAGGCGCCAAAGGCCCGCCCGGCCAGCGCCTGGGCCGACTGGGCGGCGCCACTGCGTTCGGACCAGTCCTTGAGCGTGACGAAGGCCAGCGCGGCGTTCTGACCCTGACCCGAGAACGAGAAGCCCAGCACGCCCACCATGCTCTGCACTTCGGGCTGCTTGAGCACCCAGGCCTCCACCTGCTCCATAACGGCGCGGGTGCGCTCCTGTGTGGCACCGGGCGGCAGTTGCACATTGACCAGCATGTTGCCCTGGTCTTCGGCCGGCAGGAACGAGGTGGGCAGACGGGTGTACACCAGCGCCACCACCGCGATGATGGCCCCATAGATCACCAGGTAGCGCGCGGCGCGCCGCAGGATGCGCGCGACCATGCTTTCGTAGCCTTTGGCCGTGCGCGAGAACACGCGGTTGAACCAGCCGAAGAAGCCCTTTTTGTCATGGTGCTGGCCCGCCGGGATCTGCTGCAGCAGCATGGCGCACAGTGCCGGGGTGAGCGACAGCGCCATGAAGGCCGAGAAGCCGATGGACGCGACCATCACGGCGGCGAACTGCCGGTAAATGTTGCCGGTGGAGCCCGCAAAGAACGCCAGCGGCACAAACACCGAGATCAGCACCACCGTCACGCCCACGATCGCACCCTGGATCTGTCCCATGGCCTTGCGGGTGGCTTCGCGCGGGGGCAGGCCCTCTTCGCTCATGATGCGTTCGACGTTTTCAACCACCACAATGGCGTCGTCCACCACGATGCCGATCACCAGCACCATGCCGAACATGGTCAGCACGTTGATCGAAAACCCCAGGGCCAGCAGCGTGCCGAAGGTGCCCAGCAGCGCAATGGGCACCACCAGCGTGGGGATGATGGTGTATCGCCAGTTCTGCAGGAACAGGAACATCACCAGGAACACCAGCGCCACGGCTTCCAGCAGCGTCTCGACCACCTGGCTGATGGAGATGCGGATGAAGCGCGAGCTGTCGTAGGGAATCGCCCAGGTCATGCCCTGCGGGAAGAACTGCGACAGCTCGGCCATGCGCTTCTTGATGGCGTCGGCTGTGGCCAGCGCGTTGCCCGTGGGCGACAGCTGCACACCGATACCGGTGGATGGTTTGCCGTTCAGGCGGGCCGACGTGGCGTAGTTTTGCGCGCCCAGCTCGATGCGGGCCACATCACGCAAGCGAACCGACGAACCGTCGGTGTTGGCCCGCAGCACGATGTTGCCGAACTGTTCGATGGAATTGAGCTGGCCCGTGACTACCACCGTGGCGGCAATGCCCTGCCCCGCGATGTTGGGCAGCTCACCAATGGCGCCGGAGGATACCTGTGCGTTCTGCGCACGGATGGCGGCCGTGACGTCGGCCGACGACAGGTTGAAGCCCACCAGCCTGGCCGGGTCGATCCACACGCGCATGGCGTGCTCGGTGCCGAACAGCTGGGCCTGGCCCACGCCGGGGATGCGCTGGATTTCAGGCAGCACGGTGCGCGACGCGTAGTCACCCAGCTGCACGGGCGTCATGTTGGGGTCGGTGGACGACAGGATGGTGAACAGCAGGAAGTTCGAGCGTGCCTTGTCCACCCGCACGCCCTGCTGCGTCACGGCCGCGGGCAGGCGCGGCGTGGCGCGCGACAGGCGGTTCTGCACGTCCACCTGCGCCAGGTCGGCATTGGTGCCGGGCTGGTAGCTCAGGGTGATCTGGCCGCTGCCATTGGCCTGCGTGACCGATTCCATGTAGATCAGGCCGGGCGAGCCGTTCATCTCCTGCTCGATCACGCTGATGACGCTTTCCTCCAGCGTCCTGGCCGATGCGCCGGGATAGGTGGCCGACACCACGATGGACGGCGGCGCCACCGGCGGGTACTGCGCAATGGGCAGCTGCGTGATGGCTACGCCGCCCATCACGATGATGAACAGGGCGATCACCCACGCAAAGATGGGGCGGTCAATGAAGAACTTGGCCATGCTTGCGGCCCTTTACTTGGTAACTGGGGCGGAGGCTGCGGCTGCGGCGGGCCTGCCCCCCCCCGGTTGCCAGGGCACGGGCTTGACCGGGGCGTTGGGCCGCAACTTCTGGAAGCCGTCCACGATGACCTGCTCTCCGGCCTTCAGGCCGTCCAGCACCACCCAGCGGCCGTTTTGCGCATCGCCCACCTTCACGGGCCGCGGGCTGACCTTGCCGTCAGCAGCCACCACCATGACGCTGTCACCCTGGCCCGTGCGCGTCACGGCCTGCTGCGGCAGCAGGATGGCATTGCCCGCGCGGGCCTGCTCCAGCCGCACGCGCACATACAGGCCGGGCAGCAGCGCGCCGCCGGGGTTGGGCACTTCGGCGCGCAGCGTGATCTGGCCGCTGGAAGCGTCCACCGTCAGGTCCGAAAACAGCAGCTTGCCGGGGCGGGTGTGTTCGGTGCCGTCCTCCAGCACCACGCGCACGCTGGCAGCGCCTTCGCTGGCGCGCTTGAGCTGGCCGGTCTCCAGCGCGCGACGCAGCTTGAGCACCTCGGCCGCCGGCTGGGTGAAATTGACGTACATCGGGTCGACCTGCTGGATGACAGCCAGCTGGGTGGCCTCGCCCTGGCCGACCAGGGCGCCTTCGGTCACCAGCGCCCGGCCGATGCGGCCTGAAATCGGCGCGGTCACTGCTGCATAGTCGAGGTTGATTTTGGCCGTCTGCACCGCCGCCTTGCCCACGGCCACATCGGCCTCGGCCTGTTTTTGCGCGGCCACGGCGTTGGCGTAATCCTGCTTGCTGATGGCGTTGGCTTCTACCAGCGGCTTGTAGCGCTCGGCCAGCGCGCTGGCCTGCGCCAGGTTGGCCTGGCCCTTGGCCAGCGTGGCCTGGGCGCTCTCATAAACCGCCGCGTAAGGCGCGGAATCAATGCGGAACAGCGGCTGGCCGGCCCGAACATCGCTGCCCTCGCGGAACAGCCGCTGCTGCAGGATGCCCGTGGCGCGGGCGCGCACCTGCGCCACGCGCGAAGCCTCCAGCCGGCCGGGCAGCTCGGTCACCAGACCCACGTCGCCGGGGGCTACGGTGATGACGCCCACCTCAGGCGGGGGAGGAGCCGCCGGCGCAGCGCCCTGCTCTGCCTTGCCGCAGGCCGCCACGGCCAGGGCTGCCAGGAGCGCCAGCACGGCGCAGCGGAAGGGGAAAACAGCGGGGGCAGCACCGGTGGCGGATGACACGGACATGGGGGTTCCTTCAGGGAGCGGCCAGCCGGCTTGACGGTATGGCCGGCGGGATTCAGGCTGGAAACAAGTATATACATACACCAGTGCATGTATAGTGACAGCCACTGTGAATCCCCTGTAAAGAAAGAGCCCATCCGCCATGGCCCGCCGCACCAAGGAAGAAGCCCAGGTCACGCGCACGCGCCTGCTGGACTGCGCCGAGATGCTGTT
>CAZUJD010000338.1:0-2077 GCA_964620025.1 uncultured Ramlibacter sp.
GCGCGCCGATGTCTGCAACGCGGTCGAGGAGCTGGGCCAGCTGCTGGACCACAACGGTGCCATCGGCGAGAGCGAGCGCAATGCGGCGCGCATCTTCAATGCCGATCACTGCTTTTTCGTGACCAACGGAACCAGCACATCCAACAAGATGGTGTGGCATCACACGGTGGCACCGGGCGATGTGGTGGTGGTGGACCGCAACTGCCACAAGTCCATCCTGCACAGCATCATCATGACCGGTGCGATCCCGGTTTTCATGAAACCCACACGCAACCATTTCGGCATCATCGGCCCGATCCCGCAAAGCGAGTTCGAGCCCGAAGCCATCAAGGCCAAGATCCGCGCCAATCCGCTGCTCAAGGGCGTGGATGCCGACAGGATCAAGCCACGTGTGATGACCCTCACGCAGTCCACCTACGACGGCGTCCTGTACAACACCGAGACCATCAAGGGCATGCTGGACGGTTACGTGGACAACCTGCATTTTGATGAAGCCTGGCTGCCGCACGCGGCCTTCCATCCGTTCTATGGCGCCTACCACGCCATGGGAAAAAAGCGGGCGCGGCCGAAAAACGCAGTGGTCTACGCCACGCAATCCATCCACAAGCTGCTGGCCGGCATCAGCCAGGCCAGCCACGTGCTGGTGCAGGACTCGCAGACCACCAAGCTGGACCGCCACCTCTTCAACGAGGCCTACCTGATGCACACCAGCACCAGCCCGCAGTACAGCATCATCGCCAGCTGTGACGTGGCTGCCGCCATGATGGAGCCGCCCGGCGGTACCGCGCTGGTGGAAGAGTCCATCATGGAAGCGCTGGATTTTCGCCGTGCCATGCGCAAGATCGACGACGAGTACGGCGACGACTGGTGGTTCAAGGTCTGGGGCCCCGAGAAGCTGGTGGACGAAGGCGTGGGCCGGGCTGAAGACTGGATCATCCGCAGCGATGCCAAGGGCAAAAAGGGCAGCAAGTGGCATGGCTTTGGCCAGCTGGCCGATGGCTTCAACATGCTGGACCCAATCAAGGCCACTATCGTCACGCCGGGCCTGAACCTGGATGGCAAGTTTGACAAGACCGGCATCCCTGCGTCCATCGTCACCAAGTTCCTGGCCGAGCACGGCGTGGTGGTGGAAAAGACCGGCCTGTACAGTTTCTTCATCATGTTCACCATCGGCATCACCAAGGGCCGCTGGAACACGCTGCTGACCGCACTGCAGCAGTTCAAGGATGACTACGAAAAGAACCAGCCCATGTGGCGCATCCTGCCGGAGTTCTGCCAGGAGCACCGCCGCTATGAGCGCATGGGCCTGCGCGACCTGTGCCAGCATGTGCACGAGCTGTACGCCCGCTACGACATTGCGCGCCTGACGACCGAGATGTACCTGTCAGACCTGGCGCCGGCCATGAAGCCCGCCGACGCCTACGCGCACATTGCCCATCGCAAGACCGAGCGCGTGGAGATCGACCAGCTGGAAGGCCGCGTGACCGTCGGCCTGGTCACGCCGTACCCGCCGGGCATTCCGCTGCTGATTCCTGGCGAGGTATTCAACAAGAAGATCGTGGACTACCTGAAGTTCTCGCGTGAATTTGCGTCGCAATGCCCGGGTTTCGAGACCGACATCCACGGACTGGTGGAAGAAACCGGCCCTGATGGCGTCACGCGCTACTACGCAGATTGCGTGAAGGGCTAGGCACAAAGCTAGGCACAAACCCAGGGCGCCTTCGGCGCCTGCACTTCAAAGGGGGCGCCACCAGCGGCCCGGTAAAGCCGGCCGCGTGGAGGCCGCCGGAATGGTTCAGGCCGGCTCCGCTATCCCGCCAACCACGTTGCTGAAGCCGCCGTCGACGTAGGTGATTTCGGCGCTGACACCACCGGCCAGGTCACTCAGCAGGAAGGCGGCCACGTTGCCCACATCATCAATGGTGACATTGCGGCGGATGGGGGAAGTTTCAGCCACCACGCTGAGGATCTTGCCAAAGCCCTTGATCCCGCTGGCCGCCAGCGTCTTGATCGGGCCAGCGCTGATACCGTTGACCCGGATGCCCTTGGGACCCAGGCTTTCGGCCAGGTAACGCAC
>CAZUJD010000338.1:2087-3415 GCA_964620025.1 uncultured Ramlibacter sp.
AGACCCATGGTGTTGTAGTTGGGTACGGTGCGGATCGCGCCCAGGTAGGTCAGTGTGAGCAGGGCCGACTTGTCATTCAGGTAGGGCAGGGCGGCCTTGGCCATGCCCGGGAAACTGTAGGCACTGATATCGTGCGCGATCTTGAACGCGTCGCGGCTCAGGCCCTCCAGGAAGTCGCCGGCAATTGCCTCGCGCGGTGCAAAGCCGATGGCATGCACAAAGCCGTCGAACTTCGGCCAGTGGGCCGACAGGTCCTTGAACAGCGCTTCGATCTGCTCGTCGCTGCCCACGTCGCAATCAAAAATCAGCTTGGAGCCGAAATCCGATGCAAACTCGGTGATGCGGTCCTTGAAGCGCTCGCCAACGTAGCTGAATGCCAGCTCCGCGCCCTGCGCGTGGCAGGCCTTGGCAATGCCGTAGGCAATCGAACGGTTGGACAACACGCCGGTGATCAGCAACTTTTTTCCGGTCAGGAATCCCATAAGTCTCTCGGGTTGAAAATCTGTGCAGAATTGTCGCATGCGCAAATTGCTGGCCGGGCTCGTCGCGGGCATGTCTTTGGGATTGTCATCCCCCTTGTGGGCAGCGCATGGCTATGCTTTGTGGGGTGACCTGAAATACCCGGCCGGTTTTGCAAACTTCGGCTATGTGAACCCCGCCGCCCCCAAGGGTGGCGAGCTGCGCCTGGTGAGCAACCTGCGCACGTCCACTTTCGACAAGTACAACCCGTTCACGATCAAGGGCTCGGCGCCTGCTTACCTGTCAGGACTGATGTTTGACAGTCTGCTGGTCAGCTCGCTGGATGAAACCGGGGCGGGCTACGGCCTGCTGGCCGAGGATGTGGCGGTGTCGCCCGACGGGCTGTCGGCCACATTCCGCCTGCGTCCCGAAGCCCGTTTCCACAACGGCGATCCGGTGATGGCGGCTGACGTGAAACACAGCTTTGACACGTTGATGGGGCCATACACCTCGCCCGCCTACAAGACCGCGCTGGAAGATGTTGCCGGGCTGGACGTGCTGGACGAGCGCACGGTGCGCTACCGTTTCAAGCGCCAGAACCGCGAGATCCCGCTGACGGTCGGTGGCCTGCCCGTGTTCAGCCGCAAATGGGGCATGGAAAACGGCAAGCCCAAGCGCTTTGACCAGGTGGTGATGGACATTCCCATCGGCAGCGGCCCTTACAAGATCGGTCCGGTGCGCTTTGGCAAGGACATTACTTATGTGCGCGATCCGTCGTATTGGGCGCGCGACCTGAACGTCAAGCGCGGCACCTCCAACTTCGACCGCATCACCGTCAAGATCTACAAGGACAACACCGCGCGGCTCGA
>CAZUJD010000339.1:0-3376 GCA_964620025.1 uncultured Ramlibacter sp.
CCGAGATCGAGCGCTTTCGCCAGCGCATGGGCTGGCAGTTCCGCTGGGTGTCCTCCCATGCCAGCGATTTCAACCACGACTTTGCGGTCAGCTTCACGCAGGAAGCACTGGCCCAGGGCGAGGTCTACTACAACTACGGCATGCGCCCCTTCCCCGCCGAAGAGGCGCCGGGCATCAGCACGTTCTGCAAGGACGATGCGGGCGATGTGTTCCACACCTACTCCACCTACGGACGGGGTGTGGAGGTGATGATGGGCACCTACCACCTGCTGGACCTGACCGCCCTGGGCCGCAACGAACGCGACGTGCCCAACAAGATGGAATGGGTACGCCACCACGACCGCTATGAGCCCGCCGCCACGAACGCCGGCACGGCCGGCTGCTGCCACGCCAACGTCTGAACGCGCCGCGTGTCCCTCCACCATGACGGACCTGTGGCCCTGGCTGACCGCTGCCGGTGCGGGCGCGCTGCACGGGCTGCACCCGGCCGGCGGCTGGGTGCTGGGCGCGGCCTGGAGCCTGCGGTGGCGCGGGGGTGGCCGTGCACATCAGGTGGTGGCGGCCAGCGTTGTCGCGCTGTGCCTGCTGCTCGCACTGCACGACGCCGGACGCACCATGGCACCGCTGCTGTGGGGGCTGTGCCTGGGCACGCCCGCAGGCAGCACGGCACCGGGGGCCGCGTCCTGGGCACTGGCGGCCTCGCTGATCGCGGTGCACGCGGGCGCATGGCTGACTGTTTCGGCACTGCTGGCGGCCTGTGCCCGCCATGCGGCCCGGCGCTGGCGCATGCGTGCGGCAGATAAGCCGCACGGCCGGTCACGCCGTGCCTGACGGCCTGCCTCCGGTGTTGGCTGTCGCCGCATCGGTGGGCTCGGTGCTGAAGCCCTGGGGGCTCACTTCAAAGATCATCTGGTCCACGTCACGGTATTTCTTGTGGTCCAGGCCGCCGCCCCACATGATCGGGCCGCAACTCGCCAATCTTGCGCATGCCGAAAGCCTTGATATGGAAGTCGGCCGTCTTGTACGGGTTCTGCACCGCGATACCCAGGTGCCTGAGCCTGCCTGTTGCCATGGTTGCCTCCAATTGCTGTGAATGACGGGCCAGTCTGGCGCCCGCGCTGCCGGCCAGGCTTGATGCACGTCAAGACGCAACAGCCATTGAATGACCAGCGGCGCGGTATGAATACCCCGGCGTTGGCCACTGCGCGGCGGCCTGCGCCGATATCATCAGGCGCATGACACTTCATGCAGCCCTGCCCGCCTGGTCCCTTGCCGTCCCTGCCGCCGGATGGCTGGTCCTGGGCGGCACGCTCGGCGGCCCGGGTGGCTGGTACGCCGCGCTGCTGGCGGCGGCCCTGGTGGCCTGCGTCCTGGCCGCCGTGCACCATGCCGAGGTGGTGGCGCACCGCGTGGGCGAGCCCTATGGCACGCTGGTGCTGGCCGTGGCCGTGACCATCATCGAAGTGGCACTGATCGTGTCGCTCATGCTCAGCGGCGGGCCGGCCACCGTTGCGCTGGCGCGAGACACCGTGTTTGCCGCCGTGATGATCATCCTCAACGGCATGGTGGGCCTGTGCCTGCTGGTGGGGGCCCACCACCACCGTGAGCAGACCTTCAACCAGTCGGGCGTGAGCGCGTCGCTGGCGGCGCTGGCGGCCATCGTCACGCTGACCCTGGTGCTGCCCAACCACACCACGTCCACGCCCGGCCCGTCGTACTCCGCCAGCCAGCTGGCCTTCATCGCCGTGGTGTCGCTGGTGCTGTACAGCACGTTCGTGCTGGTGCAGACCCTGCGCCACCGCGACTACTTCCTGCCCGCGGATGCCGGCATCCGCGAAGAGTCCCATGCCGAGCCCCCTTCCAGCGGCGTGGCCCTGGCCGGCCTGGGCCTGCTGATGGTGTCGCTGGTGGCCGTGGTGCTGCTGGGCAAGGCGCTGGCGCCCACGATTGAAAAGGCCGTCGTTGCCCTGGGCGCGCCGCAGGCCCTGGTGGGCATCATCATCGCGGCCGTGGTGCTGATGCCCGAAGGCCTGGCCGCCGTGCGCGCCGCGCGCGCCAACCGCCTGCAGACCAGCCTGAACCTGGCGCTGGGCTCGGCGCTGGCCAGCATCGGCCTGACCATTCCCACGGTGGCCATCGTGTCGCTGGTCACCGGCTGGACGCTGACGCTGGGCATCGACGTCAAATCCACCGTGCTGCTGGTGCTGTCGCTGATGGTCGCCACGCTGTCGCTGGGCACGGGGCGCACCACCGTGCTGCAGGGGGTGGTGCACCTGGTGATTTTTGCGGTGTACCTGTTCACGACGGTGGTGCCGTAGAGCACGCCACCCTACGCCAAAAAATTAGTTATTTTGGCCTGATATTGATCCATCTTCTTCGCTCTGACCCTGATGGATACGCGTGGAAACCAAACGGCTCCAACGAACAGATCAAACGCAACGCCGGGCGGTTTCCGCCTGATTTCCTGTTTCAGCTGACAGTTGAAGAATTTGATTCTTTAAGGTCGCAAATTGCGACCTTAAAGCCCGGTAGGGGCCAATACCGCAAGTACCTGCCCTATGCGTTCACCGAGCGTGGCGCCCTTTTCGACACGCTGCGTGATCTTGTGACGCCACCCGACGCACCCCGGCAACCCATGGGGTTCGTGGCGCCGCAAGACAAGAAGGCTGTCAGGGGCGCCCGCGGCAAAGCACCAAGCCCCAAAAACTGAGTTACTTCAGGCTACTCGCCTGGCCGCGGCAGGGTATTTCCCCATACCGGCGGCGTTGGGCATAGCCCGCCCTTCACAGAAAATAGGCACTCCCTTGGTGCGCAAACACGCCACCCGGCACCGAATTTGCTTTGTGTCCGTTTGTTGTATTTCCCTCTTCCTGTCTGGAGCCCCTCAAATGAAAAAACGCGTTTTCCTCAAGACCACCGCAGCCCTGGCTGCCGCTGCCGCCTTTGGCTCCGCCCAGGCCCAGACCACCCCCATCAAGTTCCAGCTCGACTGGCGCTTTGAAGGCCCCGCCGCCCTGTTCCTGGTGCCGGCCGCCAAGGGCTATTTCAAGGACGCCAAACTGGACGTGTCCATCGACGCCGGCAACGGCTCGGGTGGCACGGTGACGCGCGTCGCCTCGGGCACCTATGACATGGGCTTTGCCGACCTGGCCGCGCTGATGGAGTTCCATGCCAACAACCCCGACGCACCCAACAAGCCGGTGGCCGTCATGATGGTCTACAACAACACGCCCGCAGCCGTCATGGCGCTCAAGAAGTCGGGTATCAAAAGCCCCGCCGACCTGAGCGGCAAGAAGCTGGGCGCCCCGGTGTTTGACGCCGGCCGCCGTGCCTTCCCGATTTTTGCCAAGGCCAACAGCATCAGCAACGTGCAGTG
>CAZUJD010000340.1:0-3331 GCA_964620025.1 uncultured Ramlibacter sp.
CCTGCGGCGTCATGCTCTGCAGCCACAGGCGCTTGACCGGCTTGCCCAGGGGCTTGGCGCCGCCCGCGTACTGCTCGATCAAGCGGAAGATCAGCTCGCCTTCGCGGCCCGCGTCACAGGCATTGACCAGCGCCGTCACGTCCTTGCGCTTGGCCTGCTTGACCACGGCATTCAGCCGGGTCTTGGTCTTGTCCACGGGCTTGAGGTCGAAAAACGGCGGAATCACCGGCAGGTGCGCAAAGCTCCATTTGCCGCGCTTGACGTCAAACTGCTCGGGAGCCTGGATTTCCACCAGGTGGCCCACCGCACTGGTGACCACGTAACTTTCGCTTTCGAAGAACTCGTCGTGCTTTTCAAATTTGCCGGCCACGGGCGTGAGCGCACGCACGATGTCCTGCGCCACCGAGGGTTTTTCTGCAATCACCAACGTCTTCGTCATAGGAACTTGGCCAATCCTTCAATATCTTCGGGGAACATCTCCCCGGCCTCCGCAAACACGACCCTGCCGCTGCGCCCGCGCACCACGACCACCGGCAGCCCCTTGGGCTTGGGCAGCACTTTAGCGACATCGGGTGTCAGCATGCCAGCGGGAAATGTGTAACCTTTTTGCCGCATATAGCCGGCGGCGGCCTCGGGCGTCCTGTCGATCGACAGGGCCAGCACCTGCAGGCCGCGGCTGCGTTCCCTGCGCCAGAGCTTCTCTATATGAGGGCTTTGCACCGCGCAAAAAGGACACCAGCTGGCCCACCAGTAGACCACGACCACCTGGCCGTCGGCCGCGGCGGCCCCCCAGGTGCTGCCGTCCAGCAGTTTCACATCGGTCAGTGCCATGGGCGTGCCCGGCTGCGGCACGGCCGGCGCCCGGGCGTCGCCGGGCGTGTTGCTGCTGCCCTGGGCGGCGGCCAGGCCGGTGCCGCCAAAGGCCAGGCTGGCGAGCAGGTCACGGCGTGTGAGGGTCAAAGCTTGTTTCATCGCTCTTGCATGGGTCTTGCATAGAATTGCGGGCTCTCGCGCGTACGCGCGCACGCGCGCACATGTGTGCATATTCAACTTACCAGAGTTTTCAGTTCATGCCAGCAAAAGCCCCCGCCAGCCCCGCCCGACGCATCCAGACACGCCGCTCCGGCGTGCACGGCAACGGGGTTTTCGCCGTGCAGGACCTGGCCGAGGGCGAGACCATCATCGAATACGTGGGCGAGATCATCAGCTGGAAGGAGGCCCTGCGCCGGCACCCGCATGATCCCAAGGATCCCAATCACACGTTCTACTTCCACATCGACGAAGACCACGTGATCGATGCCAAGCACGGCGGCAACTCGTCGCGCTGGATCAACCACAGCTGCGACCCCAACTGCGAGGCCGACGAGGAAAACGGCCGCGTGTTCATCAAGGCCCTGCGCAACATCAAGGCCGGTGAGGAGCTGAACTACGACTACGGCCTGATCATTGACGAACCCTACACGCCCAAGCTGAAGGCGCAATACCCCTGCTGGTGCAATGCCAAGGACTGCCGCGGCACGCTGCTGGCGCCCAAGCGCAAGAAAAGCAGGCGCTGAGCATGGGCAAAGCCAGGCCGGCCCGGGGTGCAAAGGCCTACCCGGGGGGCAGCGCAGGTCACGCGGTTGCCGGCGCGGAGGCCCGATGACGATCAGGTGGCAGGCCGAAGCGGTCTGGGAGGCAGTGTTACCCCTGTTGCCGGGGTTCACGGTGGAAGTTCTGCCCCAGATCGACTCCACCAACACCGAGCTGATGCGCCGCGCCCGCGCGGGCCAGACCGAGCCGGTGCTGCTGGTGGCCGAACAGCAGTCCTCGGGCCGCGGGCGGCTGGGGCGGCTCTGGGCCGGCGAGGCGGGGGCGTCGTTGACCTTCTCCCTGGGCCTGCCGATGATGCCGGCAGACTGGTCGGGCCTGTCGCTGGCTGTGGGGGTGAGCCTGGCCGAGAGCCTGCATGCGGATGTGCGCATCAAATGGCCGAACGACCTCTGGCTGCATGACCGCAAGCTGGCGGGCATCCTGATCGAGACCGCAGGCACGGGCGCTGCTTCAACGCCCCGCTTTGTGGTGGTGGGCGTGGGCATCAACATCACGCAACGGCCTGCGCAGGGCCTGTCCACCCCACCGGCCTGGCTGCAGGAGCTGTTGGCGGATGTGGATGCGCCCCAGACCCTGGCCCGGGTCACCTTGCCGCTGGTTCAGGCCCTGCGTGCATTCGAGTCGCAGGGCTTTGGTGCATTTCGGGAACGGTTCCATTCGCGTGACGCACTGGCCGGGCGCAGGGTGACGCTCAGCGACGGCCTGCACGGGGCTGCGCAGGGCGTTGGCGCCGATGGCGCGTTGCTGGTGCATACTGCCACCGGCATGAAACAGGTCACCAGTTCCGAGGTCAGCGTGCGTCCCATGGGCGGGGAGGACTGACCCATGCTTCGGCTCGCGGTTCTGGTTCTCCTGCTGGGCAACGGACTGTACTTTGCCTGGTCTCAGGGGCTGTTGCAGTCCTGGGGCGCGGCGCCCACGCAGCAGTCCGAGCCGCAACGCCTGGAGCAGCAGATCCGCCCTGAAGCCCTGCGCCTGCTCAGCACCGATGAAGCCCGGCGCGCTGATTCCGCCGCGGCGCCTGTCGCACGCGGCCCCGAATGCCTGCAGGCGGGCCTGTTTGATGAACGGCAGGCCGTGGCGGTAAGGCAGACCCTGGAGCCCCTGCTGCCCCCCGGCAGCTGGTCGCTGGACTCAGGCGTTGAGCCGCCGCGCTGGATCATTTACATGGGCAAGTACCTCACACCCGATGCGGTCAACAAGAAAAAGGCGGAGCTGCGCCAGATTGGGGTTTCCTTTGAAGGGCTGTCCAACGCGGCGCTGGAGCCCGGCCTGTCGCTGGGCGGGTTCACCAGCCAGGGCGCTGCCCAGCAGCAGCTGGAGCGGTTGAACCAGCGCGGCGTGCGCACGGCGCGCGTGATCCAGGAACGGGAGGAAGTGCGCGGCCAGCTGCTGCGCCTGCCCCAGGTGGACGATACGATGCGTGCCCGGCTCGAAGAAATCCGTACCGTGCTCAATGGCAAGCCGCTGCGCAGCTGCCGTTAAGCCCTTTCCTCTGGAGAACTGATGATGACGCTCAGGCTTTACTTCGCTCCCGGCGCCTGCTCTTTCGTGCCCCATACGTTGCTGGAAACGGCCGGCGAGCCGTTCGAGCCGGTCATGGTCAAGCTGCACAAACAGGAAAACTACAGCCCCGAATACAAGGCCATCAACCCGCGCAGCCAGGTGCCGGTGCTGGTGGACGGCGGCCAGACCATCACGCAGATCGTGGCCATCGTGGGCTACCTGGACGACCGTT
>CAZUJD010000341.1:0-3304 GCA_964620025.1 uncultured Ramlibacter sp.
CAACCAGATATCCGAAATGCTCAAGGAACAGGGCATTGAATGCGCGCGGCGCACGGTGGCCAAGTACCGCGAGGCCCTGCGCATCGCGCCGGCCAACCTGCGCAAGGCGCTTTGAAACAACCGAACGGAGACACCCGCAAATGAAAAAGAACGTCGGCATGGTCGGCATCGGCATGATGGGCCACGGCATTGCCAGCAACATCCTCCAGCACGGCCATGCGCTGACCGTGCTGGAGCATCCGGGCAACCAGCCGCTGGACGCGCTGAAGGCCGCCGGCGCGCGCAGCGTCACGCGGGCGGCCGACGTGGCCGCGCAATCGGACGTGGTGATCCTGGTGCTGACTGGTTCGCCGCAGGTCGAGGCCGTGCTTACGGCCGAAGGCGGCGTGCTGGCCGGCCTGCGTCCGGGCACGGTCGTGATGGATTGCTCCACCGCGCTGCCGTCTTCCACCGTGCGCATGGCGCAGGCGGTGGCCAGCGCTGGCGGCCGCTTTCTGGACACGCCCATGACACGCACGCCCAAGGAAGCCGCGGAAGGGCGGCTGAACCTGCTGGTGGGCGGCGAAGCTGCATTGCTGGACGAGTGCCGCGCGATCCTGTCGTGCTTTGCAGAGAACATCTTCCACGCCGGCCCGATCGGTGCGGGCCACAGCATGAAGCTGCTGCACAACTTCGTGTCGCTGGGCACGGTGGCGCTGATTGCCGAAGCCGCCGCCTGCTCGGCCCAGCACGGCGTGCCGCCCGAAGCCTTTGTCGACATCCTGGCCAAGGGCGGTGGCGGCGGCGTGGCGCTGGAGCGCCTGCGCCCCTACCTGCTGTCAGGGGACACTTCCAGCCTGCGGTTCTCGCTGGCCAATGCCTGCAAGGACCTGGGCTACTACAACACCATGGCCGGCGACGCCGACTCGGCGCGCGCCATTGCCGCTGCCGTGCTGGGCACGCTGGAAGGCGCGCGGACCGCGTCGCCCGAGGCCCTGGTGCCCGAGCTGCCCACGCTGCTGGCCCGCCGCTGAAGGCCCGATGAACGAAATCCAGCTCTTCCTGCCCTGCGCCGCCGGCGTTGAGGGCTTGTTGGCCGACGAGGTGCATGGCATCACGGGCCTGGCGGGCCACGACCTGCTGACCGGCCGCGGCGGTGTGCTGCTGCGCAGCTCCTGGCGCGACGCCATGCGGCTGAACCTGCACAGCCGGTTGGCCCAGCGCGTGCTGGTGCAGCTGTCGCACACGCCGTACCGCAGCGAAAACGACCTGTACGAAGCCGCCAGCGCGGTCGCCTGGGAGATCTGGTTCACCACGCGCCAGACCTTCAAGATCGAGGTGACGGCCCAGCACAGCCCGTTGAAGAGCCTGAACTTCGCCGCGCTCAAGGTCAAGGACGCCGTGGCCGACCGCTTTCGCCACAAGAGCGGGGAACGGCCCAGTGTGGAGACGCGCTGGCCGGACGTGCGCATCCATGTGCACCTGACCACTGACGAAGCCACGCTGTACATCGACACCTCGGGTGAGCCCCTGTTCAAGCGCGGCTGGCGCGAAGACAAGGGTGACGCCCCGCTGAAGGAAACACTGGCGGCGGCCATG
The DNA here is from genome assembly GCA_964620025.1 of uncultured Ramlibacter sp. GTDB lineage: Bacteria > Pseudomonadota > Gammaproteobacteria > Burkholderiales > Burkholderiaceae_C > RAM1. Next base: position 1,579 of record CAZUJD010000341.1, read on the forward strand.
ATCGCCGCCAGCGGCTGGCAGTCGCAATGCGCTGAGGGCGTACCGCTGTACGACCCGTGCTGCGGCAGTGGCACCATCGCCGTGGAAGCCGCGCAGATTGCGTGCAACATCGCGCCGGGTTCGCTGCGCCGCTTTGCGTTTGAAAAAATGCTGCCGTTCCAGGGCCACGTGTGGGACGTCATCAAAAGCCAGGCGCAGGCCGCGCAGCGCGCGCCCACCGCGCCCGTGTTTGGCAGCGACGTGGCGCACCGCATGGTGGACTTTGCCCAGCGCAATGCGCAGCGCGCCGGGGTGGGCGACGTGGTGCAGCTGCGTGGCGGTGACGCCCTGCAGCGCATGCCCCCGTGTGAAATGCCGGGCGTGATGCTGCTGAACCCGCCCTATGGCGAGCGCATCGAAGCCGCCGGCGTGGCGGGTGCGCAGCACCAGGCCCGCTTTGGTGCGCGAGAAAGCGCACACACCGAAGATGGCGGCGAGTTCTTCAGCCAGCTGGCCACCCACTGGAAGAAGAACTACGCCGGCTGGACGGCCTGGATGCTGACACCCGACCTCAAGCTGCCGTCGAAGATGCGGCTGAAGGAATCGCGCCGCGTGCCGATGTGGAACGGCCCGATCGAATGCCGGCTGTTCCGCTTTGACATAGTCAAGGGATCGGCCCGCAGGAAAGATGACGCACCCGCCAACCCCTGAGCTGGTGCTGGACACCAACATCGTGCTGGACGTGCTGGTGTTTGACGACCCCGCCGCCCGGCCCGTGCGCGACGGGCTGCAGGCCGCCACCCTGCAATGGATCGCCACGCAAGCCATGCGCGACGAACTGCAGCGCGTGCTGGCCTACCCGCAGATCGTGCCGCGCCTGGTGTACTACGGCTTGACCGCAGACGGCGTGCTGTCCCAGTTTGACCGCTTTGCCCGCATCGTGGACGCCGCCCCCAAGGCCGACGTCACCTGCAAGGATGCGGACGACCAGAAGTTCATCGATCTGGCCGTCGCCCGTGGCGCGCTGCTGCTGAGCAAGGACGCGGCCGTGCTGAGCATGGCCCGACGCATGGCAGCGCGCGGTGCGGCGGCCCGCCGCACGCTCACAGAGACAGCTTGAAACTGTCGGCCCGCGCCCTGGGCCAGTACAGCCTGAACACGTTGTGCAGGCCGCTGATGTCGCGGTCCAGCAGCGCGTCAGGCTGCACCTGCGGCAGCAGGTTGGCCAGCAGGCGCACCTCGGTGTCGTCCAGCCGGCGCACGATGTGGTGGGCCGTGATGTCGTTGGGGTGCTGCAGCCCGGCGGCCTGGACCAGTTCCTTCAGTGCGTGCAGGGTGTTGCGGTGGTACTGGTACACGCGCTCGGCCTTGTCGGGCACCACCAGCGCCTGCTGACGCAGCGGGTCCTGCGTGGTCACGCCGGTGGGGCAGTGGCCGGTGTGGCAGGCCTGCGCCTGGATGCAGCCCAGCGCGAACATGAAACCGCGCCCCGCGTTGGACCAGTCGGCGCCCAGCGCCATCATGCGGGCCATGTCAAACGCGGTGATCACCTTGCCGGCGCAGCCGAGTTTGACCTGATCACGCAGGCCCACGCCCTTGAGTGTGTTGTGTACCAGCAGCAGGCCTTCCTGCAGTGGCGCGCCCACATGGTCGCTGAACTCCAGCGGCGCAGCGCCGGTGCCGCCCTCGGCACCGTCCACCACGATGAAGTCGGGCGTGATGCCTGTTTGTTGCATGGCCTTGACGA
>CAZUJD010000342.1:0-3292 GCA_964620025.1 uncultured Ramlibacter sp.
TGGGCGGCCTGGCGTACATGACCGGCCGCCCGGGCGACCCCCTGCGCGCCGGCACCAGTGTGAATGACATCATGGGCGGCATGTTTGGTGCCATCGGTGCCATGGCGGCGCTGGCCCAGCGCGAAAAGACCGGCCGGGGACAGGAGGTGCAAAGCGCGCTGTTCGAGAACAACGTGCTGCTGGTCGCGCAACACATGATGCAGTACGCCGTGACCGGCAAGGCGGCCAACCCCATGCCGGGGCGCATCTCGGCCTGGGGCATTTATGACGTGTTCACGGTAAAGGACGACGCGCAGATTTTTCTGGCCGTGGTCAGTGACACGCAATGGGCGATCTTTTGCGACGCCTTCGGCCTGCAGGACCTGAAGGCCGATCCGCGCCTTGCCAGCAACAACGACCGCGTGCGAGCCCGCGACTGGATGATGCCGCTGCTGCGGGCCAGGATGGCCGGGCACAGCGCCGCAGAACTCGGTGCCGTGTTCGAGAAAAACGGCCTGCCTTTTGCGCCGATCACGCGGCCCGAGGACCTGTTTGACGATCCGCACCTGAACGGCACGGGTGGCCTGGCACCCATGACCCTGCCCGACGGCCGCTCCACCCGGGTGCCGTTGCTGCCGATCACCCTGGCGGGGGAGCGCCCCGGCGTGCGCAGCAACCCGCCGGCAATCGGTGAACACACGAGGGCACTGCTGCTGGAGGCGGGCTACACAGATGCCCAGATTGAGTTGATGATTTCAATGCAATCAGTGCTTCAAGGGGCTTGATTTTTAACTTTCATCCGCATAATCTGCGGCATGGACAAGCTCAAGGCGCTGGAGTCGTTTGTGTCGGTGGCCACACGGGGCAGCCTGACGGCGGCCGCCAATGCCGAAGGCGTCGCCCCGGCCATCATGGGCAGGCGGCTGGACGCACTGGAGGAAAAGCTGGGCGTCAAGCTGCTGGTGCGCACCACCCGGCGTATCTCGCTGACCCATGAAGGCAGTGCCTTCCTGGAAGATTGCCAGCGCGTGCTGGCCGATCTGGCCAATGCCGAAGCCAGCGTCAGCGCCGGTGGCGTCAAGGCCAGCGGCCACCTGCGCATCACGGCACCGGCCGGTTTTGGCCGCCGCCATGTGGCGCCGCTGGTACCGAAATTCCGGGCCCAGCATGCGGATGTGACCATCTCACTGAACCTGAGCGACCGTGTGGTGGACCTGGCCGGCGAGGGTTATGACTGCGCCGTGCGCGTGGGCGATCTCCCGGATTCCTCCCTGGTCAGCGTGCGGCTGGCCGACAACCGGCGCCTGTGCGTGGCCACGCCCGAATACCTGCAGCGTCACGGAACACCCCAGCACCCCAACGATCTGGTGAGGTTTGACTGCCTGTCGCTGTCCAGTGACGCGTCGCAGACCCGGGGATGGGCGTTTCGCGTGCCGCGCAGCGCCGCGGCCCAGGGTGACCAGGACAGCGAGGTCATCCACCTCAAGCCTGGCGGCCCGCTGGACTGCTCCGACGGCCAGGTGCTGCACGAGTGGTGCCTGGCCGGCTACGGCATTGCCTGGCGCAGCACCTGGGAGGTGGAAAGCGACATCGCCGCCGGCCGGCTGGTGGCCGTGCTCGAATCCTTCGCCGCGCCGCCCAACGGCATCTATGCCGTGTTTCCGCAGCGCAAGCACCTGCCCCTGCGCGTGCGGCTGTGGATAGACTTCCTCAAGCACAACTACAGCCAGAGCGAATTCTGGAAGGCAGCCCCATGACCATTGAAGCCCTGCTGGCCTATGCCCATCTGCTGGCCATTCTCACCATGGTGGTGTTTCTGGCCAGCGAAGCCGCGCTGTGCCGTACCGAATGGCTGAACGCTGCGGTGGTGCAGCGGCTGGCGCGCATCGACCTTGTGTACGGCGTGGCCTCGGTGGCGGTGCTGGCCACGGGGCTGATGCGGGTGTTCATGGGTGCCAAGGGTGCGTCCTGGTACGCCGGCAACCCGCTTCTCTATGTGAAGTTCGGCCTGTTTGTGGTGATCGGGCTGATCTCCATCAAACCCACACTCACGTTCATCCGCTGGCGCCGGGCCCTGCTGGCGGATGGCACGCTGCCGGACGCAGCGGCCGTGCAGGGAACCCGCAGGCTTGTCATGGTGCAGGCCCATATCCTGCCGCTGATTCCGCTGGCGGCAGTGTTTCTGGCCCGCGGGTTCGGCCGCTGACGCGGCCATGAAAAAGGCCCGCGTTGCGGGCCTTCTGATCCAGCGGGGCGCGAGCCTCAGCCTTTCTTGCTCAGGCACTCGCTCATGAATTTCTTGCGGTCGTCGCCCTTGAGCGTCTTGGCCTTCTCGTCGGCGTTGCACATCTTCATCTTGTCCTGCTGCGTGGTGGCGGCGGCAGGCTTGGCGCTCAGGCAGTCCTTCATGAAGGCCTTGCGCTCGTCGCCCTTCTTGTCGCCGGCGTCCTTGTTGCAGGTGGTCATCTTGCTTTGCTGGGCAGTGGGCTTTTTCTCGTCGGCAGCGTGGGCGACGCCCATGGACAGGCTCAGGCCGAGAGCGATCAGGGAAAGCAGTTTCTTCATGGGGTCTCCTGGACAGGGGGTAGGGTTGAATGTGGAATCCCGTGGGGATTCCAGCACATAACGCCCGGCCGGGCAAGGCGGATGACCTGCGCCCCGTAAAATCAGCCGATGCTCTCCGTCAAACAGGAATTGCTTGGCAGCCTCGTTGCCGAGCTGGAACAGTTGTCGCCCGGTGCCGGTGCGCGCGCTGCATTTGAATCCCCCAAGGTCGCGGCCCATGGCGATTTCGCCTGCACCGCTGCCATGCAGCTGGCCAAGCCGCTCAGGCTCAATCCGCGACAGGTGGCTGAAAACCTGCGCACCGCACTGCTGGCCACCGCGCCCTACCAGCACTGGGTCGAGGCCATCGACATCGCCGGGCCGGGCTTCATCAACATCAGGCTCAAGCCCGAAGCCAAGCAGCAGGTCATCAGCGAGGTGCTGGCCGGCGGCCCGCGCTTTGGCATGCAGCCCTCGCGGGGCAGCAAGCTCATGGTCGAATTCGTGTCAGCCAACCCTACCGGGCCGCTGCACGTGGGTCACGGCCGCCAGGCCGCGCTGGGTGACGCGGTGTGCAACCTGTACGCCACCCAGGGCTGGGACGTCACGCGCGAGTTCTATTACAACGACGCAGGCGTGCAGATCGCCACGCTGGCCAATTCCACCCAGCTGCGGGCCAAAGGCTTCAAGCCGGGCGACAGCGAATGGCCCGAAGCGGCCTACAACGGCGAGTACATCCAGGACATTGCCAACGACTTCCTGGCGAAAA
>CAZUJD010000343.1:0-3278 GCA_964620025.1 uncultured Ramlibacter sp.
CGGTGCTGGCCGGCCTGCCCAAGAGCGTGGGCGGCATCACCGTCAACCGCTTCTGTGCGTCGGGCCTGTCGGCCGTGCAGATGGCGGCCGACCGCATCCGCGTGGGCGAGGCTGACGTGATGATTGCCGCCGGCACCGAAAGCATGAGCATGGTGCCCATGATGGGCAACTCGCCCAGCCTGTCGCCCACGGTGTTCAGCAACCCCGATGACATTGAAAGCTATGGCATTGCCTATGGCATGGGCCTGACCGCCGAGAAGGTCGCCCAGCAATGGAAGGTCAGCCGCGAGGCGCAGGATGAATTCGCGTACCAGTCGCACATGAAGGCCATTGCCGCCATGAAGGCCGGTGAATTTGCCAACGAGATCACGCCCGTGGACGTGGCCGAACGTTCGGTGGACCTGGACACGGCCGAGGTGAGCCTGGCCACGCGCACGGTGAACATCGACGAAGGCGCGCGGCCGGATACGACCCCCGAGGGGCTGGCGAAACTGCGCACGGTGTTTGCCGCGCGTGGCAGCGTGACGGCAGGCAACAGCTCGCAGACATCGGACGGCGCGGGCGCGCTGATCGTGGTCAGCGAGGCCGCCCTGAAGCGATACAACCTCAAGCCGCTGGCTCGTTTTGTGGGCTACGCCAGCCGCGGCGTGCCGCCGCACATCATGGGCATCGGCCCGGTGGAGGCCATCCCCGCAGCGCTGAAGAACGCCGGCCTGAAGCAGAGCGACATTGACTGGTTTGAACTGAACGAGGCGTTTGCCGCGCAGTCGCTGGCCGTCATCAACACGCTGGGACTGGACGCCAGCAAGGTCAACCCCATGGGCGGCGCCATTGCGCTGGGCCACCCGCTGGGCGCCACCGGCGCTATCCGGTCCGCGACAGTCGTCCACGCCCTGCAGCGCAAGAATCTGAAGTACGGCATGGTGACGATGTGTGTCGGCATGGGCCAGGGCGCTGCCGGGATTTTTGAAAAAATGTGACCCCCCTGAGCCGCCTTCGGCGTCATCCCCCAGGGGACGCCCACGGTGGCCCGGCAAAGCCGGTTCCACGCCGGACCTGGAATGAGCGGGCCGAGAACGAGGAGATGCGAATGAAGAGCTTGACGATGGCTGTCCCTGGCGGCACGCAGATTGCCCTGCGGGTGTACGAGCAGGGCAGCCCGGACCGTGGCAGCGTGGTCATTGGCGGCGCCATGGGCGTGCGCCAGGACTATTACGCGCCGTTCGCACAGTGGCTGGCGGCGCAGGGCTGGCGCGTCACCACGTTTGACTACCGCGGCTCGGGCGATTCATTGCCCGACACACCGCATGGCAGCCTGCGCGGCTACAAGGCCGACCTGTTCGACTGGACGCGTGACTACGAGGCCGTGATCGACCAGGCCCATGCCGCGCTGCCGGGCAAGCCCCTGTACCTGCTGGGCCACAGCCTGGGCGCGCAGTTGCCTGGTCTCATCAGCAACCAGCACAAGGTCAGCGGCCTGCTGAGCGTGGCCGCAGGCAGCGGCTACTGGCGCGAGAACGCGCCCCAGCTCAAGCGCATCGTGCCGTATTTCTGGTTCTTCCTGGTGCCTCTGGCCACCCGCTTGTGCGGCTATTTCCCGGGCAAGAAGCTCAGGAAGGTCGGCGACCTGCCGGCCGGTGTGATCATGCAGTGGCGCAAGTGGTGCCTGAACCCGCGCTACAGCGTGGGTGCCGAAGGCGAGGCTGCACGCCAGGGGTATGCGAACGCCCGCTTTCCTGTGCTGGCCCTGTCGGTGACCGACGACGAACTGATGACACTGCGCGGCACGCAAAGCCTCATGAGCCTGTACGAAAACGCGCCCACCGAAGTGCAGCGCATTGCGCCGGCCGACCTGTCGGTGCGCCGCATCGGCCACTTCGGTCCGTTCCGCCGCGAGCACGAGGGCCTGCTGTGGCCGCGCATCCAGCAGGCGCTGGCCAGCGGCCTGTTGCGCGGGGCCGCGGCATGAGCGTGGCGTTTGACACCGCGGTGGCTCTGCAGCCGCAGGCCGACGGCAGCTTCGCGGGCCACACCAGTCCCGCCTACGCCAACATGGTGGGGCCGTTTGGCGGCATCACGGCCGCGCAGGCATTGGGCGCCGTGCTGCAGCACCCGCAGCGCCTGGGCGAGCCGGTGTCGATCACGGTCAACTTCTGTGCCGCGCTGGCCGACGGCCCGTTCACGGTGACGGCCCGGCCCGCGCGTACCAACCGGTCCACCCAGCACTGGGTGATCGAGATGATGCAAGCCGGCGCCACGGTGCTGACTGCCACGGCATTCACCGCCACGCGGCGCGACACCTGGAGCGCGGGGGAGCATGCCCTGCCCACAGTACCTGCGCCGGCCGAAGTGCCTTTGCCCAAAGCCCGCGGCCGGGTGGAGTGGATCAACCGCTATGAAATGCGCTTCATAGAGGGCGACTTTCCGGCCAGCTGGGACGGTACCGACCACGGCATCAGCCGCACCCGCCTGTGGTTGCGTGACAACCCGCCGCGTGCGCTGGACTTCGCCTCGCTGGCGGCGCTGGCCGACGTGTTCTTCCCGCGCATCTGGCGCCGGCGTGCCTCGCTGGTACCCATCGGCACTGTGTCCATGACGGTGTATTTCCATGCGGATGCTGCGCAGCTGGCGGCCACCGGCCCGGGCTACCTGCTGGGCCAGGCCCAGGCGCAGGCGTTTCGCAATGGGTACTACGACCAGACGGCGCAGCTGTGGAACGAGGCGGGTGAATTGCTGGCCACCACGCATCAGGTGGTGTACTACAAGGAATGAATATGGCCCCTGCGCTTGTCACTTCGTGTACTGCGCCGCCCGCTGAGGGGGCCGAACCCGCCTTGGGGCGGCCCGGCGGCGGCTTGCCATGAAAAAAGTTGCACTGGTGGTCGGAGCCGGTGACGCCACAGGCGGTGCCATCGCCCGCCGCTTCGCACGCGAAGGCTATGTGGCCTGTGTCACACGCCGCAGCCTGGACAGGCTGCAGCCGCTGGTGGAGCAGATCCGTGCAGAGGGGGGCGAATCGCACGGCTTTGCATCGGACGCACGCAAGGAAGAGGAAGTTGTCGCCCTCATTGATCAGATCGAATCCACCATCGGCCCCATTGAGGTTCTGGTGTTCAACATCGGCGCCAACGTGCCCAGCAGCATCCTGGAGCAGTCAGCGCAGAAGTACTTCAAGATCTGGGAGATGGCCTGCTTCAGCGGCTTCCTGAACGGACGTGAGGTGGCCAGACGCATGGTCGCGCGAGCAGGCGCGGACCGCCGCCAGACCATCGTGTTCA
>CAZUJD010000344.1:0-3266 GCA_964620025.1 uncultured Ramlibacter sp.
GTGGTCGGGACCGACTTCGACGCCGACACGGTGTTCGGCTTCTATGCGCCGGCCAATACGCCGGGCAACGTCATTGACAACGCCAACGCCGCCATCAACGCCGCGCTCAAGCAGCCCACCGTGATCAGCAGCCTGGGCACCTTCGGCCTGGTCGCTGCGGGATCGACCGTGCGCGAGATGGACCGCAGCCAGCGTGATGCGCACTTCCGCTGGGGACCGCTGGTGCGTCACATCGGCTTTACCGGCATGTCCTGATCACAGCCCCATCCTCAACCGGGAAATCTCATGAAACACCTGTCCATCAGGCTGCTGGGCGCAGCCTGCGCCGCTGCATCGCTGGGCGCCTGCACCACCGGCCCCCAGGCCACCGCCACAGCGCCATTGAAGGCGGCCACCCCCGCCAGGCTCGCCCAGTGCGAGGCGCTGGCGACGGCCTTCCGCCATGACAACACCACGGTCGAATCCGCTGCAAGCGTAGCGGCCGGCACGCTCAAGCTGGCCGGCCAGGACGTGGCCGCGCACTGCCTGGTCAAGGGCGCCATGCACAAGCGCAAGGGCAGCGACGGGCGCGACTACGCCATCGGCTTCGAAATGCGCCTGCCGCAGAACTGGAACGGCCGCTTTTACTACCAGGGCAACGGCGGGCTGGACGGTGCGGTACGCCCCGCCGAAGGCGCTTTGGGCGGCGGCCCGCCGACCGGCGCGCTGATGCAGGGCTTTGCCGTCATCAGCTCCGACGCCGGCCACACCGGTGCGCAGACGCCTTATTTCGGCTCGGAGCCGCAGGCCCGTCTGGACTACGGCTACCAGGCCGTGGTGAAGCTCACGCCCATGGCCAAGGGACTGATCGCAGCAGCCTATGGCAAGGGCCCCGACCGCTCGTACATCGGCGGCTGCTCCAATGGCGGACGTCATGCCATGGTGGCCGCCGCGCGCATTGGCGACCAGTACGACGGCTACCTAGTGGGTGCCCCCGGCTACCGCCTGCCCAACGCCGCCATGGCCCAGCTGTGGGGCGTGCAGCAGTGGGCGCCGCTGGCCACCCCGGGCGCCACCGTGAAGCACCCGCTCGCGCCCAACGTGAACATCGCCGACCTGGGCAGCGCGCTCACGGCCGCCGAACGGCAGACCGTGGCCGGTGCCCTGCTGGACAAATGCGACGCGCTGGACGGCCTGCGCGACGGCATGGTGCAGGCCACACAGGCCTGCCAGGCGGCGTTTGACATCCGCCGCGACGTGCCCGCCTGCGGCGCCGCGGGCCGCAACGGGGCCTGTCTGACGCCGGCGCAGAAAGACGTGCTGGCTGCATCGTTCGCCGGTGCCAGAACGCGCAGCGGCCAGGCGCTGTACAGCGCCTTCCCCATGGACCCGGGACTGGCCGGCGCCAACTGGGCGCAGTGGAAGTTCGTCAACGCGCTGGCGCTGGACCCGCTGTCGGTGGGCACGGTGTTCAGTTCGCCGCCCACGCCCGTCGATCCCCTGAAGGAGGACCTGGACGCCCGCATGGCACTGCTGTCGGCCACCACCGCCACCTACCGTGAATCGGGCTTGGCCCACATGTCGCCACCCGGCCACGAAACCGCCGCCGGCATGGCCGCGCTGCAGGCACGCGGTGCACGCATGGTGCTGTACCACGGCGTGAGCGATGCGATCTTCTCGGCCGAAGACACGCGCCAGTGGATGCTGCGGCTGGACCAGGCCATGGGCGGCAACGGCGCTACGTTCGCACGTTACTTCCCGGTGCCGGGCATGAACCACTGCAGCGCCGGCCCTGCGGCCGACCAGTTCGACCTGCTGACGCCGCTGGTGCAGTGGGTGGAGCAAGGTGCGGCCCCCAACGCAGTCACCGCCAGCGTGCGCGGTGCAGGCAATGCCGGCGGCGTCAACACCGAGCTGCCGGCGGGCTGGTCGCCCAGCCGCACCCGGCCGCTGTGCGCCTGGCCCACGGTGGCCCGCTACAACGGCAGCGGCGACATTGAAAAGGCATCCAGCTTCAGCTGCAAGCCCTGAGACCCGAGCGCGCACCATGGACTACCGCCCCGACGCCGATGACGCGCGTTTCCTGCTGATGCAGGTGCTGGACGCGCCAGGTCAGCTGGCCGCGCTCACCGGCGGCACGCAATCCGAAGCCGACGCCGGCCTGATGACCCAGGTACTGGAAGAGGCCGGCAAGTTCGTGGGCGAGGTCGTGGCACCTCTGCATGCGGCGGGTGACGCGCCGGGCTGCACCTGGCAGGACGGCGAGGTCACCACGCCACCAGGCTTTCGTGAGGCCTACCAGGCCTTCTGGCAGGGTGGCTGGCCCGCTCTGGCCTGCGCGCCTGACGACGGTGGCCAGGGCCTGCCCTGGGTGCTGGAGGGTGTGCTGTACGAATGGCTGAGCGCGGCCAACCACGGCTGGACCATGGCACCCGGCCTGCTGCACGGCGCCTATGAATGCCTCAAGCACCACGGCAGCGACGAGCTGAAGACACGCTACCTGGCGAAAATTGCCAGCGGCGAATGGCTGGCCACCATGTGCCTGACCGAACCCCATGCCGGCAGCGACCTGGGCCTGGTGCGTACGCGCGCCGTGCCCCAGGCCGACGGCTGCTTTGCCCTGCACGGCAGCAAGATCTTCATTTCCGGCGGCGAACACGACCTGACAGACAACATCGTCCACCTGGTGCTGGCGCGGCTGCCCGACGCCCCCCCCGGGCCCAGGGGACTGTCACTGTTCCTGGCCCCCAGGCAGTTGCCCGACGGGAAGCGCAATGCCGTGCATTGCGACCGGATCGAGGAAAAAATGGGCCTGCATGGCAGCCCCACCTGCGCCATGCGGTTTGACGGCGCTACCGGCTGGCTGGTGGGTGAATCCGGCCGCGGTTTGAACGCCATGTTTGTGATGATGAACGCCGCACGGCTGCATGTGGCACTGCAGGGCGTGGGCCTGCTGGACGCGGCCTGGCAAAAGGCCGACGCCTATGCGCGCGAACGCGCGCAGATGCGGGTGCCCGGCCCGCGCGACGCCAGCAAGGCGGCCGACGAGATCATCGGTCACCCGGCGGTGCAGCGCATCCTGGACACGCAGCGCGCCTGGATTGATTGCACCCGTGTGCTGGCCTACCAGACGGGCCTGGAACTGGACATCGCCCGCCACCATCCGGACAGCCGGCGCCGCGACGCAGCGCAGCGCTGGTGCAGCCTGGTCACACCGGTGCTCAAGGCCGCCTGTACCGACCAGGCGTTTCATGGTGCCAGCGAATGCCTGCAGGTGTTTGGCGGCC
>CAZUJD010000345.1:0-3258 GCA_964620025.1 uncultured Ramlibacter sp.
CGTTTGTGAAGTTCCCTGGCGTGGACACCATCCTGGGCCCCGAGATGAAGTCCACGGGTGAAGTCATGGGCGTGGGCAAGACCTTTGGCGAGGCCTTCGTCAAGAGCCAGCTGGGCGCAGGCACCAAGCTGCCGCGTCCAGGCGACGCCGTGAAGAAGGTGTTCCTGACGGTCAAGAACAGCGACAAGCCGCGCGCCGTGGAAGTCGCACGCCAGCTGGCTGCCATGGGCTTTGACATCGTGGCTACCAAGGGTACCGCGGCCGCCATCTCGGCCGCCGGCATTGCCTGTGTGATGGTCAACAAGGTGACCGAAGGCCGCCCCCATGTGGTGGACATGATCAAGAACAACGAAATTGCCCTGGTCATCAACACCGTGGAGGAGCGCCGCAATGCGATCGCTGATTCGCGGGCCATCCGCACCTCGGCGCTGCTTGCGCGCGTCACGACCTTCACCACCATTGCCGGTGCGGAGGCTGCGGTTGAGGGCATGAAGTACATGGACAACCTCGGGGTGATTTCGGTCCAGGAAATGCACGCCCAACTGGCATAATCAGTGCATTCCATGAACACCGCCGGCCGGCAACGTCCGGCGGTTTCTATTTGCCGGAGAGACAAATGGCCACCATCCCCATTACCAAGCGCGGCGCAGAAAAGCTCAAGGCCGAACTGCACGAGCTGAAAACCGTCCAGCGCCCCTGGGTCATCAACGCAATTGCAGAAGCGCGTGCCCAGGGTGACCTGAGCGAAAACGCCGAGTACGAGGCCGCCAAGGACCGCCAGGGCTTCATTGAAGGTCGCATCCAGGAAGCTCTCGGCGGCGCAGATCATCGACCCCGCCGAGGTGGATGCCGGCGGCAAGGTGGTGTTCGGCGCCACGGTGGAGCTGGAAGAAGAAAGTTCGGGCGACAAGGTGCGCTACCAGATCGTTGGCGAAGACGAAGCAGACCTCAAGCAGGGGCTGATCAATATTTCCAGCCCGATCGCCCGGGCGCTGATCGGCAAGGAAGAAGGCGACACCGCAGAAGTGCAGGCGCCGGGTGGCGTCAAGCGTTACGAGATCGTCGCCGTTCACTACATCTGAAGTCCGCAAGTCCATGCGTGACCGCCTGCCCGTGATGCTGGCCGCCTTGTGGTGGGGAAGCCTGACGGCGGTGGGCTTGCTGGTGGTCCCGCTTCTGTTTGCCTATCTTCCCACGCCTGCCATGGCTGGCGGCATGGCGGCGAAGCTGTTCACTGCGCAAACCTGGGTGTCGCTGGCCTGTGGTGTGCTGTTGCTCATGGCGTCGCGCGAGCGCGGTGGTGGCACAGCAGCCTGGGCCGGCACGGCCATGCCGTTTATCGTGGCGGGCCTGTTGCTGGCGCTGTTGGTGGAGTTCGTCGTGGCTCCGCGCATCATGGCGCGTGAAAACCTGAAGCTCTGGCACGGCCTGGGCAGCGGGATGTACCTTTTGCAGTGGCTCAGTGCGGGCGCGACGCTATGGACGAGCCTGCCGCGCCGTGAACGCTGACATCAATCGCCCTGGGCAGCCTTCTTGGCTGACTTGGGCTTGGGCGGCTTGGCCCGCTTGATCTGTCCACCCTGTGTCAGTCGCTGGTTGCCCAGCACGCGCAGGGTCTTGATTTCGGGGCGCTGGCCGCTGCGCTTGCTGTACTTGATGACCTTCACGTCGCGTGGGCCCGGCATGCGGTCTTCATCCTCGGCCCGGACCCTGGCAGGCTTGGGCCGCCACAGCACCAGGAGCTTGCCGATATGCTGGATCGGCGCTGCATTGAGCTCATCGGCCAGGGTCTGGTACATGGCCTCACGCTGTGCCCGGTCGTCGCCCAGCACGCGGACCTTGATCAGGCCGTGGGCGTTCAGGGCCGCATCGGTTTCCTTCTTGACGGCGTCTGTCAGGCCGTCGTTGCCGATCATGACCACCGGGGACAGATGGTGGGCTTCGGCGCGGTGTTCCTTGCGCTGGGCAATGGTGAGTTGAATTTGGGGCATACCCGTATTATCGAGGCAGGATGAAAGCCAAACCAAAGAGCGGCAAGGTCAACAAGGCCTGGTTGCACGATCACATCAACGACCCTTGGGTCAAACTGGCCACCAAGGAAGGCTACCGCGCCCGCGCGGCTTACAAGCTCAAGGAAATCGACGAAACCCTCGGACTGATCAAGCCGGGCCATTTGGTGGTGGACCTGGGCTCCACGCCCGGTGCCTGGAGCCAGTATGTACGCCGAAAGCTCTCACCTGGTGGCGCGGCCTCGGGCACGCTGAACGGCACGATCATCTCGCTGGATCTGTTGCCCATGGAACCGATTGAGGGTGTGACGTTCATCCATGGTGATTTTCGGGAGCCCGAGGTGCTGGCTCGGCTGGAAGCTGAAGTTGCCGGCCGCAAGGCCGACGTGGTGGTTTCCGACATGGCTCCCAACCTGTCGGGCATCGAGTCCTCCGACGCAGCGCGGGTGGAACACCTGATCGAACTGGCCATTGAATTTGCCCAGGGCCACCTCAAACCCGAAGGGGCCCTGGTTGCCAAAGTGTTCCACGGCAGTGGCTACAGTCAGCTGGTCAACCTGTTCAAGGCGAACTTCCGGGTGGTCAAGCCACTCAAGCCCAAGGCGTCGCGCGACCGGTCCTCGGAAACATTCCTGGTCGGCATGGGTCTCAAGGGTGGCGCTGGTCAGCCGACACAACGGTATTGAAGTCCTTGTTTGCCCTATGGATTCCGTAGCGAAAATACATCAAAGCGCGGCTTGAAACACCTAAAATGGGTCGCAAGTAGTCCAAGTCTTCCTTCCGGAGCCTCAGTTGAACAATCAATGGTTTTCGAAAATTGCTGTGTGGCTGGTGATCGCCCTGGTGCTGTTCACCGTCTTCAAGCAGTTTGATACGCGTGGCGCTGCCGGTGCCAACTACCTGGGCTATTCGGAATTCCTGCAGGAAGTCCGCAACAACCGAATCAAGACAGCCACCATCCAGGAAGGCCAGGGCGGTACCGAGATCGTGGCCACCACCACGGACGACCGCCGCGTGCGCACCACCGCCACGTACCTGGATCGCGGCCTGGTGGGTGACCTGATCACGTACAACGTCAAGTTTGACGTCAAGCCCCGCGAAGAAGGCTCGCTGCTCATGACGCTGCTGGTCAGCTGGGGCCCCATGCTGCTGCTGATCGGCGTGTGGATCTACTTCATGCGCCAGATGCAGGGTGGCGGCAAGGGCGGCGCCTTCAGCTTCGGCAAGAGCAAGGCGCGCATGCTCGACG
>CAZUJD010000346.1:0-3230 GCA_964620025.1 uncultured Ramlibacter sp.
GACGTGGGCGGCAGGCGCAGCGAGGCGTCCTTGATGCGCGCCCAAGTCTTGCGCAGGTAGGCAATGTCTTCAGCCAGCTCGGCGTCGGTGGCGTCTTCGCCGTTGGTACGCAAGATGAAACCACCGCCCTGCCCGCCCGCCAATGCGTGCATGCGAGAACGCAGGGCGTCACGCTGGTCCTGCGGGATTTTCTGTGACACGCCGATGTGGTCGTCCTGGGGCAGAAACACCAGCAGCCGGCCGGCCACGCTGATCTGGGTGGACAGGCGTGCGCCCTTGGTGCCGATCGGGTCCTTGATGACCTGCACCATGATGGCCTGGCCTTCAAACACCTGCTTTTCAATCGGCACCAGTGGCTGGGTGGCCTTGACCTGGGCCGGCGGTTCGCCGTCGGGCTGGCGGTGCCAGACGTCGGCCACATGAAGAAATGCGGCGCGCTCCAGCCCGATGTCGATGAAGGCGGACTGCATGCCCGGCAGCACGCGGGCGACCTTGCCCAGGTACACATTGCCCACCAGGCCGCGCTCCAGCGTACGCTCCACGTGCAGCTCCTGCACTGCGCCGTTTTCCACCACGGCGACACGCGTTTCCTGGGGCGACCAGTTGATGAGGATGTCCTGCTGCATGTTCTTCTAGATTTTGAAGCCGCATTCGCGCAGCAATTGCGCTGTCTCGTACATCGGCAGCCCCATGATGCCCGAATAACTGCCCGACAGCGACGAAACATGCGCCGCGGCCGCCCCCTGGATGGCATAGGCGCCGGCCTTGCCCATGGGTTCGCCGCCATCCACATAGCGGCGGATGGCGGCAGCCGTCAGCGCGGCAAACGTCACCCGGGAGGTGCTCAGGGCCGCAAGCCGCCGGCGCCCGTGCTGGACCGCCACGGCGGTCAGCACACGGTGGGTGCGCCCCGACAGCTCGCGCAGCATGCGCGCCGCGTCGGCGACATCGGCGGGCTTGCCATAGATCGTGCGGCCCAGGGCAACAGTGGTGTCGGAACACAGGACGGGCGCAAGGGGCAGGCCCCGGCGCTTCAGGCGCGCCAGGGCCGCATCCAGCTTGAGGCCGGTGACGCGCTGCACATAGCGGGCCGGCGCTTCCCCGGGCAGCACGGCCTCGATGGACTCGGCGTCTTCGGCGGCATCAGGCAGCAGCAGTTCGTACCGCACACCCAGCTGTTCCAGCAGCTGGCGGCGGCGCGGCGATTGGGAGGCAAGATAGATGAAGTCAGGCATGACGTTGAGCGCCGCCGGGCCGCCCCAAGGCGCGAAGGCCCCCTCGGGGGGCAGTGAACCGCGCGAAGCGGGGGAGCGTGGGGGTCATTTCACTCGCGGTGATAGGGGTGATTGGCGTTGATGGACCAGGCACGGTACAGCTGCTCGACCAGCAGCACACGCACCATGGCGTGCGGCAGGGTCAGGTCCGACAAACGGATGCGTTCATGCGCGGCCTGGCGAAAGGCCGGGTCCAGCCCGTCTGGCCCGCCGATCACCAGCGCCACATCGTCAGCCTCCAGCTGCCACGACTTGAGCTTGGCCGCAAGGGCCACTGTGGTCAGCGTGGTGCCACGCTCGTCCAGCGCCACAATGCGGCAGCCCCGCGGTATGGCCGCCTCGATCCGCTCGCGCTCGGCGGCGTACAGGGTTTCCAGGGTCTTGGAGCCACGCGGCTCGGTCTTGACGGCTTTGAGCTCGACCCGCAGTTCGGGCGGAAAGCGCTTGGCGTAGTCGTCCCAGGCCGTCTGCGCCCAGTCGGGCACACGCTGGCCAACGGCCACGACGTAGAGCTTCATGCCTTGCGGGCGGGTGCCTTCTTGGCTGCGGGCTTGCGGGCAGCCGGCTTGGCGGCGGATTTTGCAGCCGGCTTCTTGCCCACCACCACCGTTTTGGGTTTGGCCGAGGGTGCAGCGCCGCTCTTGCGTGCGGTCGCCTTGGGTTTGGCTGGCTTGGCCGCCTGCTCGGCTGCCTTGATGGCGGTCTTGGCCGCGCTGCTGCGGCGCAGCGTGGTTTTGGGCTCGGCTTCCTTTTTGGCGGGCGCCTTGGACGGTGCCTTGGCCGGCGCACCCATGGGGTTGGGCGCGCCGAACTTCAGCCGCACGGGCTTGTCGCCCCAGATTTCTTCCAGGTGGTAGTACTGCCGGATGGCCGGCTGCATGATGTGGGCCACGGCCGCGCCGCAGTCCACGATGATCCATTCACCGTTGTCTTCACCTTCGACCCGCGGCTTGCTGAAACCGGCCTCGCGCACGGCGTCGCGCACGCTGGCCGCCAGTGCCTTGGTCTGGCGGTTGGAAGTGCCCGACGCAATGATGACCCGCTCGAACAGCGGCGACAGATGCTCGGTGTTGAAGACCTGGATGTCCTGCGCTTTCACATCCTCCAGCCCATCGACGATGGCCCGCTGGAGTTTCTGGGTGTCTTTCTTGGCGGCAGTGTCTTGGGTCATCAGGTGGGTTGGTAAAGGTGATGGTCTTCAATATAGCGCGCTACCGCGCCCGGGACCAGATGCTCGATTTTCTCACCGGCGCCCGCGCGTGCGCGGATTTCGGTGGAACTGAAGGGCATGGGCGGCAGTTCGACAGGTGCGCGCGGGCCGGCCGGCAGGCGGGATGCGTCAAATGTGCTGTAAGACCCAGTGGGTCTTGCGCGCGCCGCTATTGAAATTATAGCGATTCGGGCGATCTCGTCATTTTCGCGCCAGGTGTGCAGGGCTTCGGCCTGGTCAGCGCCGATCACCAGCAGCAGCTGCGCTAGGGGAAACTCCTGACGCAGTTCGCGCAGGGTGTCCACGGTGTAGGTGTAGCCGGGGCGCTGCAGTTCACGTGCATCCACCGTGGCGCGCGGCACCTGGGCAAAGGCCAGTCTGGCCATGGCCAGGCGGTGCTCACCCGCAGACAGGGCCCGGGCCTTGTGCCAGGCCTGGCCGGTCGGGAAGATGCGCAGCTCGTCCAGGTCCAGTTGCTGGACGGCGGCCCGGGCCAGCGCGATATGGGCGTTGTGCGGCGGGTCGAATGCGCCGCCGAACATGCCCAGGCGGTAAGGACGCGTCAAACCCAGTCCTTGCGCACCAGGAACTGGCTGTACAGCGCCGCTTCAGGCGAACCGGGCTCGGGTTGCTGCTGGTAGGCCCAGCTGACCAGCGGCGGCATGGACAGCAGGATGGACTCGGTGCGCCCGCCCGACTGCAGGCCGAAATGCGTGCCCCGGTCCCACACCAGGTTGAACTCCACA
>CAZUJD010000347.1:0-881 GCA_964620025.1 uncultured Ramlibacter sp.
GAAGGTCGTGCTGGCCGCCAGGCCCAGGAACTCGCGGGCCTTGGCCGTCAGGCTGCGGCCGATGATCAGGTTGATGCGGCCGCCGGCGCGCACTTCGTCGAACAGCACGTCGCTCTTGAGCTGGAAGGTGGCGGCAACCTTGCCGTCCTTCTCGATCTTGCCGTCATAGGGATAGACGTCGATCACGTCGCCCATGTTGAAGCTGGTCACATCCACTTCAATGGGCAGTGCGCCGGAGTCTTCCTGGGTGTTGAAAAAGATCGGGGCGATCTTGCCGCCCAGCGTCACGCCGCCAAAGCGCTTGTTGGGCACGAAAGGGATGTCCTCGCCAAAGCCCCAGATGATGCTGTTGGTGGCCGATTTGCGGCTGGAGCCCGTGCCCACCACGTCACCCACATAGGCCACCAGATGGCCCTTTTGCTTGAGTTCCTCGATGAACTTCATCGGGCCGCGCTTGCCGTCTTCCTCGGGCGTGATGCCGGGACGGGCGTTCTTGAGCATGGCCAGGTAGTGCAGCGGAATGTCGGGGCGGCTCCATGCGTCGGGCGCGGGCGACAGGTCGTCGGTATTGGTTTCACCGGTGACCTTGAACACGGTCACGGTGATCTTCCTGGCCACTTCGGGGCGACTGGTGAACCACTCGGCATCGGCCCAGCTTTGCATCACGTCCTTGGCAAAGGCGTTGCCGGCCTTGGCCTTTTCCGCCACGTCGTGGAAGAAGTCGAACATCAGCAGCGTCTTCTTGAGCGCGGCGGCCGCCACGGCGGCCACGTCCTTGTCGTCCAGCAGGTCGATCAGCGGCTTGACGTTGTAGCCGCCCACCATGGTGCCCAGCAATTCGGTGGCCTTGGCCTTGCTCACCAGGCCCACACTGATGTCGC
>CAZUJD010000347.1:891-3223 GCA_964620025.1 uncultured Ramlibacter sp.
GAAACTGGCCTTGACCTTGGCGGCATCGTCCACGCCGGGCGGCACCCGGTGCGTAAGCAGGTCCATCAGGAAGGCTTCCTCGCCAGCCGGCGGCGCCTTGATCAGCTCGATCAGGTCGGCTGTTTGCTGGGCCGACAGGGGCAGCGGCGGGATGCCGAGAGCGGCGCGTTCGGCGGCGTGTTCACGATAGGCTTTCAACATGGTGTTCTCCGTTCAAATGCAAAGGTTGGTGCGTCAGTTCGGGCCGGTCTTGGCCGGCGACGCCGTCTGGGGGCCGGGCAGGGGCTCAAGCAAGCTCGGTGCCGGGTTTTTCTTCAGGGCTTCATTCACGGCGTGCTGGGCCGGATTCATGCACTCGTCCGCCAGGCGCTGGCCCAGCTTCTGGCTCATGAGCATGGATTTGTTGCCCAGCTGCAGCCACATGGCGCCACGCTTGGGGTCTTCCAGACGGACGGCGCCGGTGCGGCTTTCCACCGGATGCATCAGGAAGCGGTGACCGCGCGTGGTCAGCACAAACAGGCCTTCGCGGCGCGCAGGGCGCAGGTGCACCGACGCGCCCAGTTCACAGGGCATTTCACCCACATGGACCTGTTTGGCCACCTCCAGGTCGGCCGGGCTGACCTTGAGGTCGGGGTCATCGTCAATCGGCGTGACTTCCTCAACCGCCTTTTGCGCCGACGGCGCAAGCTTGGGCTGGGGCTTTTTGGGTGCGGGCGTCTGAGCCGCGGCCAGCGTGGCCAGCAAGGCAGCAGACAGTGCGATAGCGAGGGCCTTCATGGTTGTCTCCAGGATGTTGGGGGTCACGCGGCGGAAAACCAGCCGCGCGCTTCGTTGGGCAACGCTCTTCCGGTCTGGTGTGCCCTCTCCAGCACCTGCCAGTAGTAGCGGTAACTTGCCCGGTCATGCAGCTGTCCGGCCATGCTGATGGGCGCCCATCCGGCATGGCTTGCAGATGCTATTATTTTTGTAGCATTTTCAATCTCACCGGCGGCAGGCGCCAGGGCCTCCAGGATGGGCCGGATCTGTGCAGGGTGGATGCTCCACATGCGGGTGTAACCCAGTTCGCGGGACGCGCGTTGCGCGGCGGACTGCATGGCCTGCGCATCGGAAAACTCCGTCACGACGCAATGCGACGGCACCTTGCCGTGTGCATGGCAGGCCGAGGCGATCTCCAGCTTGGCCCGAACCACCAGGGGGTGGCTGAACTGCCCTGCCGACGTCATGGCATCGGAGCCGATGGCGCCGCCATGAGCCGACACAAAATCCATCAACCCGAAGCTCAACGACTGCACACGCGCATGGGCAGCAATGTCAAAAGCCCGGTGTACGGCCGCTGGCGACTCGATCAGGGCATGCAGCGGCAGGTGGGGTGCGCCAGCGGCGTCCAGGGCGGCAGCAGCCTGCTCGATGTCACCCACCGACTCCACCTTGGGCAGCATGACGTGTTTGAGGCGGTGCCCGGCCTTGCCGGCGATGATGGCGATGTCCTGCCCGAAAGCCGGATGGTCCACAGGGTGCACGCGCACCGCCACCCGGGCACGTTCGCTGGCCAGCGTGGCCAGCGCCACCACCAGGGCAGCATGGTCGGCCTCTCCACCGGCGGGCGCGCCGTCTTCGCAGTCCAGCGTCACGTCAAACACGCAGGCGCCGAACTCCTCGATCATCTCGGCCTGCAACTGCAGGCTCTTGCGCATCCGCGCCTCGACGCCGCTGTAGTGGTCGCAGACCGGCAGCAAGCCAGTCCGCGCCTGGGCGCCAAGAAGAACGTCGCGCGGATGGACCACGATTTACAGCAGATGGGCGACGCCGGCCTGCTCGTCCTGCAGTTCCTTGAGGGTCTTGTTGATGCAGCCCTGGCTGAATTCGTCGATGGACAGGCCTTCAACGACCTTGTACTCGCCGTTCTCGGTGGTCACCGGGAAGCCGAACATGGTGTCCTTGGGAATGCCGTACTGGCCATCGGACGGGATACCCATCGTGACCCACTTGCCATTGGAGCCCAGGGCCCAGTCGCGCATGTGGTCGATGGCGGCGTTGGCAGCCGATGCCGCCGACGACAGGCCGCGTGCCTCGATGATGGCCGCGCCACGCTTGCCTACCGTGGGCAGGAAGGTGTTGGCGTTCCATTCCTGGTCATTGATCATGTCCTTGACCGAGGCGCCGCCGATGGTGGCGAAGCGGTAGTCGGCGTACATGGTGGGCGAGTGGTTGCCCCAGACGCACAGTTTTTCAATGTCGGCCACGGCCTTGCCGGTCTTGGCGGCGATCTGGCTGGCAGCGCGGTTGTGGTCCAGGCGCAGCATGGCGGTGAAGTTCTTGCGCGGCAGGTCGG
>CAZUJD010000348.1:0-3218 GCA_964620025.1 uncultured Ramlibacter sp.
CGCTTGGCTTCATGGCGGCGCGAGAAACGGAAATCAACCAGCGTGTTCAGCGCTGGGTCGGCGACGGCAAACACATGCCCGCCGCGTCCGCCATCACCCCCGTTGGGCCCCCCGAACTCCTTGTACTTTTCATGGCGGAACGAGACACAGCCGTTCCCCCCGTCGCCGGCGGCAACGTCGATAAAGGCTTCATCCACGAACTTCATGATGGCTGGATTCTAGGTGGCCCAAACAAAAAAGCCCTGCGAATGATCCGCAGGGCCTTCGTGCCGGAAAGCCAGTTGACTTACGCGGCCGGGGTCACATTGACCGTGTGCTTGTTCAGAGCACCCTTGGTCGCAAACGACACGTGGCCGTCCACCAGGGCAAACAGGGTGTGATCCTTGCCGACGCCGACATTGGTGCCTGCATGGAACCGGGTACCGCGTTGACGCACGATGATGGAACCGGCGCTGATGAGTTCACCGCCGAAAGCCTTCACGCCGAGCATTTTGGGCTTGGAATCACGCCCGTTTCGCGTAGAGCCGCCGCCTTTTTTCTGTGCCATTTCCGTGACTCCTTAGCCGGCAATCGCGCCAATTTGCAGTTCCGTGAACTGCTGGCGATGACCTTGGCGTTTCTGGTAGTGCTTGCGACGGCGCATCTTGAAGATGCGAACCTTGTCGTGCTTGCCGTGCGCCACCACAGTGGCTGTCACAGTTGCGCCGGACACCAGGGGCGTGCCAACCTTCAGACCGCTGCCGTCGCCGACAGCCAGGACCTGGTCGATCACGATTTCCTGGCCTACGTCCGCAGCAATCTGTTCTACTTTAATTTTCTCGCCGGAAGCAACGCGATATTGCTTGCCACCGGTTTTTATGACCGCGTACATGTTGACCTCTTGAAATGAGAAGCTCTGCAGACGAATTTCCGCAGAGCCCAAAATTATAGCACGGTTTGCGAACACTAACATTCCGTCGGTCGCCAGCCAGGAAAGACCGGTGTCTGCTTCCTATAATCCCGGTTCACTGCGCAGCGCCACCCTTGTCCAACAGCTCCAAAATCAACGCCGCCCTTGCCCTCATCGCCGAAGACATGGTGGAGGTGGACAAGGTTATTGCGCACCGGCTCGAATCCGGCGTTCCGCTTGTCGGCGAAGTGTCGCGCTACATCATCTCCGCGGGCGGAAAGCGGCTGCGGCCGGCCCTTCTGCTGCTGGTGTGCGGCGCCCTAGGTTACACCGGCACCCAGCGATTCAACCTGGCGGCGGTGGTTGAGTTCATCCATACGGCCACCCTGCTTCACGATGATGTGGTGGACGAGTCCACTTTGCGACGCGGCCGACCCACGGCCAATGAGAATTTTGGCAACCCCGCCAGCGTCCTGGTGGGCGATTTCCTGTATTCACGGGCATTCCAGATGATGGTGGACGCTGGTGACATGCGCATCATGCAGATTCTGGCGGACGCCACCAATGTGATTGCCGAAGGCGAAGTGCTCCAGTTGATGAACATGCATGACGCATCACTGAGCGAGTCGGATTACCTGCGTGTCATCCGCTCCAAAACAGCCAAGCTGTTCGAGGCCAGTGCACGACTGGGTGCCGTATTGGCCCAAACGCCAGCGGGCCTGGAACAGGCCTGTGCAGACTATGGACAGGCACTGGGCACCGCTTTCCAGGTCATAGACGATGTGCTGGACTACGACGGCGATACCGATGAAATGGGAAAAAATCTCGGCGACGACCTGCGCGAAGGCAAGGCTACCTTGCCCCTGATTGCCGCCATGCAACGCGGCAGCGCAGCCCAGCGGCAGGTTGTGCGTGAAGCGATTGAATCGGGCTCGGTGGGAGAACTGGAGCGGATCATCTCCATTGTTCACGACACCGGTGCACTGGAGATCACGCGACAGGCCGCTGCGGCAGAGGCGCGACGGGCCATTGACGCCGCCGGACAGTTGCCGGCCAATGCGTTCACTTCAGGTTTGCTACAATTAGCGGCTCAGCTGCTTGAGCGCCGCTCCTGAACCACGGACGACGACCTGCACGCACCATCGGGGTGTAGCTTAGCCTGGTAGAGCGCTACGTTCGGGACGTAGAGGCCGGAGGTTCGAATCCTCTCACCCCGACCAACCTTTCCTCCCCCTGCCAATGTCTACCGCTGCTCACACAGTGGCGATTTACAGGGGCACGCCAATCAGCGATGATCTGCGCCTGCCTCCAGCCTCCGTAGTACATTGCAGAACATGGCCGCCGTCGATACCTCCGCCAACGAAGCCCCCGCCCTGGCCCTGCCCGGCCTGGCCCGCGCGCTCGTTTCCGCAGGCAAGCTGGGCCAGAAATCCGCCGAAGAGCTCTATCGCAAGGCGCAGACCAACCGGTCCAATTTCATCGCGGAAATCACGGGTTCCGGCGCGGTATCGGCGTCCGATCTGGCGCACACCATGTCATCGGCATTCGGTGCACCGCTGCTGGACCTGGATGCCATTGACACTCAGCGACTGCCGCGCAATCTGCTGGACACCAAGATTTGCCAGGCCTATCGCGTGGTGGTGCTCAGCAAGCGCAACAACCGCCTGATTGTTGCAACGGCCGATCCATCGGATCAGCAGGCGGCCGAGAAGATCAAGTTTGCGACCCAGATGGGCGTGGACTGGATCATTGCGGAGTACGACAAGCTGTCCAAGATGGTGGAAGCCGCGGCCACCACCGCTGCCGAGGCCATGGACAGCATCATCGGCGACGATTTCGAGTTTGACGAATCCCAGATGGATTCGACGGGTGTCGAGGAAAACGAACCCGCCACCTCCGAAGTCGAAGACGCGCCAGTCGTCAAGTTCCTGCACAAGATGCTGCTGGACGCTTTCAGCATGCGTGCGTCGGATCTTCACTTCGAGCCCTACGAACACACTTATCGCGTGCGCTTCCGGGTGGACGGTGAACTGCGTGAAATTGCCTCCCCTCCCATCGCCATCAAGGACAAGCTCGCCTCACGGATCAAGGTGATCTCGCGCATGGACATCTCGGAAAAGCGCATCCCCCAGGACGGGCGGATGAAGCTCAAGGTGGGGCCGGACCGCGTCATCGATTTCCGTGTGAGCACCTTGCCGACGCTGTTCGGCGAAAAAATCGTCATCCGTATCCTGGACCCCAGCAGCGCCCGCCTGGGCATCGATGCGCTGGGCTATGAACCGGAAGAAAAAGCCCGGTTGCTGGATGCCGTCCAGCGGCCCTACGGCAT
>CAZUJD010000349.1:0-3196 GCA_964620025.1 uncultured Ramlibacter sp.
CTGCGCGAATACCAGGCCGGCCGTACGCCCAACCCCGACGTGCTGTGCAACGCCGAAATCAAGTTCAAGGCCTTTCTGGACCACGCCGTGCGCCTGGGCGCCGAAAAAATCGCCACCGGCCACTACGCCCGTGTACGCGAAGTGGACGGGCAATACCAGCTGCTCAAGGGACTGGACCCTGCCAAGGACCAGAGCTATTTTCTGCACCGGCTGAACCAGGCCCAGCTGTCACGCACGCTGTTCCCCGTGGGCGAGCTGCGCAAGACCGAGGTGCGCCGGATTGCCGAAGACATCGGCCTGCCGAATGCGCGGAAGAAAGACTCCACCGGCATCTGCTTCATCGGCGAGCGGCCGTTCCGGGAGTTTTTGAACCGCTACATCAGCCGCGAGCCCGGCCCCATCAAGGACGAACGCGGCCGCGTACTGGGCCAGCACGTGGGCCTGAGCTTTTACACCTTGGGCCAGCGCCAGGGCCTGGGTATTGGTGGCGTCAAAGACAAAAAGGCAGCGCGCGGTGGCGGCGACCATGAGCCCTGGTACGTCGCCCGCAAGGAAGTGGGCACCAACACGCTATGGGTGGTGCAAGGCCATGACCACCCCTGGCTTCAGTCATTGGCGCTGGACGCCGCCGACGCCAGCTGGACGGCGGGCACCGCCCCCGGCCCGGGCGCCTATGCCGCCAAGACCCGCTACCGCCAGACCGATGCGGCCTGTGCGCTGGCGCCGTCGGCCAACGGGCAATTTCACCTGGATTTCCACGACCCGCAATGGGCCGTGACGCCGGGGCAGTCTGCCGTGCTCTATGACGGCGACCAGTGCCTGGGCGGTGGCGTGATCGCCAGCCAGGCCTGATTTCCGGCCCAACCCCTCGAACATGTGGTATTCATGCTCAAAATGGGCATTTTGGTACTCATTTTTATGATTTATTTCATTCAAAAGAATGAAATCTAATTAATAAATATTGCGTAAGTAGTAATTATTGATGTATAGTTTTGTATCTTAGTAGTACAAGTACGCGTTTTCACGTTGTAAACGCGGCCTTTGGCACTAGCGAGGTACGCCATGCATCAATCAATGAATACTTCTTACCGCCTAGTCTGGAACGAATCCACCGGGACCTGGAGCGTCGCCCACGAGTTGGCGCGGGGGCACGGCAAGGCAAGGTCGGCACGACGCACCTTGACCGCCATCCAGTGCGCGGTGCTGATAGCGGGGTTGATCCAGGCGCCGCCTTTGGCGCATGCGGACATCATTGTTCAAGGAGGCACCATCACGGGAACAGCGTCGCCTGGCGGCAATGTCGTCGTCGGCCAGAACACTACCTACCCTGCCAGCATCAATCAAACCGTTGTAGGCGATAACGCGACATCAGCCGGCCAAGATGCAACCGCAATTGGCTCAGCCTCCTATGCGGCCGCTGGCGCCACTGCAGTCGGCCGCAACGCGACAGCGAGCTTCAATTTTGCGGTGGCCGTGGGAGCTGCGGCTACCCGCTTGTGCACAACTCAAGCGCGCTGCAACGGGCGGGTGTGGGTCTGCACTACCCGGGGTTCAGTGCCACGCAGGGCGGCGAAGCCTTGTTGCAGGCCTGGCAGCAGGAACCAGGCTACTGGCAGGACTACCGTGCCCGGGCCACTGCGTTCCTGAGCCGCCTGGCGCCGCATCACCCAGCCAATGTAACTGCGTTCATGCAACGCCTGCATGCGCCGGTGGAAACTGCACCATGAGCTCCACACAGCCCAAACTGCGCGTGGGCGTGACCCTGTCCATTCGCGAAGGTGCTCAATCCATTTGGGAAAACGGCATTTTCCAGAACTGTGTCTTCCTGGTGCAGTTGCTCAACCTGTCACCGGCCGTCGGGGAGGCCGTGCTCGTCAATACCGGCACGCATGCGCCCAGTGCAGGTTTGCTGCTGGACCGTGCGAGCGTACGGATCATCGGGCTCGACGAAGCTGCACAGACGCTGGATATCGCCATCGAGATGAGCGCGTTGCTGCCGGAACCGTGGTTTCAGTCGTTTCGCGCGCGCGGCGGGCGAACAGCCTGGATGCGCGTGGGCAACGACTACGTGATCGACATCGAGCGCGCGATGTACAACCGGCCCCACGCAGCGCTATGCAGCAACAAGGTGTATGACGCCGTCTGGACGCTGCCTGAATACGAGCACAGCTGCTCGGACTATTTTTCACTGACGGCCAGGGCACCCGTACGCATCGTTCCGCATCTTTGGTCGCCCCAGTTTTTGCGCATGGGTATCGACAGCCTGCCGGCGGATCACCGCTGGGGTTATCAGCCGGGTCGGGCCACTTGGCGCGTGTGCAGCTTCGAACCCAACATGTGCATGGTCAAGACCAGTCTCATCCCCATCCTGGTGTGCGAGGAAGCCTACCGCGCAAATCCGGCCTTCCTGGATCTGCTGCGGGTGTGCAACTCACTGGCCCTGAAGGACGACCCCCAGTTTGTGACCATGGCCAATACACTGGACGTGGTGAGTCACGGGTTGGCCAGTTTCGACGGGCGGTTCACGGTGTATGAGTTCATGGCCCACCACGGCGACTGCATCGTGAGCCACCACTGGGAAAACGGCCAGAACTACCTGTACTACGAAGCCCTGTACGGTGGCTATCCGCTGGTGCACAACTCCGAATTCATCAAGGGCTGCGGCTACTACTACCCGCATTTTGACTGCCAGGCGGGAGGTGCCGCGCTGCTGCGCGCCTATATGGAGCACGACCGTCGGCTGGACGACGAAAAGCGCAGCACGGCTGCGCTGCTGCACAGTGTGGACGTGGCGAACCCCGACAACATCGAGGCCTACACCCGCGAACTGCTGGCACTGTACGACCCGCGCTGAAATGACAAAACCCGGCCTTGGCCGGGTTTTGCGTCGGGGTGCCCGCGAGCTGGTGTCAGAACGGGATGTCGTCGTCCATGTCGTCAAAGCCGCTGGACGACTTGGCCGGGGCCTGGCGCGGCGCAGGTGCTGGAGCACGCGGGGCTGGTGCCGCGGCGCGGCGCGGCGGGGCGCCACCGCCGTCTTCGTCGCCACCGCCGGGGCCGCCCATGCCTTCACGGCCGCCGAGCAGCTGCATTTCGGTGGCGATGATGTCCACGGTGTTCTTTTCAATGCCGTCCTGGCCCGTGTACTTGCCGTACTTCAGGCGGCCTTCCACGTAGATGGGGCGGCCTTTCTTCA
>CAZUJD010000350.1:0-3195 GCA_964620025.1 uncultured Ramlibacter sp.
CGCCGGGGCGGCCGGTCATGTAGGCCAGGCCGCCCATCATCTGCACCACCTCGTCCAGCGCCGTCCGGTGGTCATAGGGCCCCGGCAGAAAGCCCTTGTGGCTCACATAGATCAGGCGCGGGTTCAGCCGGCTCAGTTGCGCGTAGTCCAGTCCCAGCTTTTTCATGGTGCCGGGCTTGAAGTTTTCGCTGACGATGTCGGCCGAGGCGATCAGGCGCAGCACCGCCTCCTTGCCGGCGGGCGTCTGCAGGTCCAGCGCAATGCTTTTCTTGTTGCGGTTGAACATGGCAAAAAAGCCCGCCCCCGAACCCAGAAGGCGCCGGGTGTTGTCGCCCGCCAGCGGCTCAACCTTGATGACCTCGGCCCCCAGGTCGGCCAGCACCATGCCGCAGGTGGGGCCCATCACCATGTGGGTGAATTCCACCACGCGGATGCCGGCATACGGCCACTCCTTGTCAGCCATGCGCCGCCTCCTGCACAAAGCCCACGGGCAGCCCTGCTTCGGGCGTCATGCCGTACACCGGTTCGCCCGGCAGGCCGGCCATGAGCGGTGCGCGCGCGGCGATCAGCTGCGGCAGATTCACACCCGTGCGCACGCCCATGGCTTCGAACATGAAGACCAGGTCTTCGGTCACCACATTGCCCGACGCGCCGGGCGCGTATGGACAGCCGCCCAGCCCGGCCAGCGAGCTGTCAAAGGTACGCACTCCCACGTCGTATGCGGCCAGGCAGTTGGCCAGCCCCAGGCCCCGCGTGTTGTGCATGTGCGCAGCGCCAGCCTTGCCGCCCAGCTCGGCGCGCAGCCGGATGAACAGGCGGCGCACCTGGGCCGGGTTGGCCATGCCGGTGGTGTCGGACAGGCCGATCTCGTCCACGCCCGCCCCGGCCAGGGCCACGGCCAGGCGGATCACGTCGTCCTCGGCCACGGCTCCCTGCAAGGTGCAGCCAAACGCCGTGGAGATGCCCGCTTCCACACCCACGCCCGGCGCGGTGTCGTGTCGCAGTGCGACGATGGACCGCACCTGCTCCACCATGTCCTGCGGCGTGCGGCGTACATTGGCCATGGAATGGGCGGGGCTGGCCGACACAGGCACGGTGAGCTTGTGCGCGCCCGCGGCCAGTGCCGACCGGGCGCCCTGCAGGTTGGGCACCAGTGCCATGACGCGCAGGCCCGCCAGCGTCCCGGCATGACGCACGACCTCGGCGGCATCGGCCATCTGCGGCAACAACCGGGAAGGGACGAATGAGGCCACCTCGATCTCGCGCAGGCCGGCAGCGTGCAGCGCTTCAATCCAGCGCAGCTTGTGCGCCGTGGGCATGGTGGCCTTGACGGACTGCAGGCCGTCGCGGGGACCCACCTCGCTGATCAGCACGTCATGGGCAAGACTTTCGGACATCTTGTATTGTTCCAATAGATAGAATATTGTTCTTTCTATTGAAATGTTCGCCGGTTTGGCCTGCGGTGTCAAACCGGCTCACAGCGCCCACCCTGTCAGCCCATGCCACGCAAAGCACAAACAGAATCCGTCGCCGCTGCGCATGCCGCCCCCGGCGGTGTCGCAGCCGTGGACCGCGCGCTCACCCTGCTGGCGGCCTTTCGCCAGGGCGATCTGTCACTGGGTCTGGCCGAACTGGCCGCGCGTACCCGCCTGTACAAGAGCACCACGCTGCGCCTGCTGGCGTCGCTGGAGCATGCCGGCCTGGTGCAGCAGCTGGACGACGGGCGCTATGCGCTGGGCGCCGAACTTGCACGCCTGAATGGGGTGTACGCCGCGTCGTTCTCGCTGGACCGGGTCGTGCTGCCCGTGCTGCGCCGCCTGGTGGCGCTGACCGGCGAAAGTGCCGCGTACCACGTGCTGCAGGGCCAGGGGACGGAGACCGTGCGTCTGTGCCTTTACAGGGTGGATTCCCCCCATCCGGTGCGCGACCATATCAAGGCCGGCGACGTGCTGCCGGCCGACCGGGGCACCGGCGCACGTGTGCTGATTGCCTTTGATCCGCAACGCAGCAAAGCCACCACGCGCGACCGCAAGCTCTACGCCGCGATCCGTGAGCATGGCTACTACGCCGCAGAGGGCGACAGGCTGGCCGGGGTGGCCGGCATTTCGGCGCCGGTCTTCCATTCGGGCGGGCAGATTGCGGCCGCCCTCACGCTGACCATGCCGGTCCACCGCTACAACCAGCGTCATGTGAAGCCGGTGCTGGACTGCGCACGTGAGCTCAGCGGCCTGGTGTCTGTCACTCCGCCTTGAAGCCGGACGCCTTGATGGGCGCCTCCCAGCGCCGGAGGTGCTCCGCCTGGCTGGCACTCAATGCGGCCGCGGGCGCGTGGTTGGGTACCAGTCCGAAGTTGTAGATCTTTTCCTGCACCTCGGGCGCCCTGAGCGCGTCGGCAACCGCGCGGTCCAGCCGTGCCACGACGTCGGCCGGCAGCCCGGCGGGGCCATACAGGCCGAAGAACGCATCGGCCGCCGTGTTGATGCCCAACTCCTTGAGCGTGGGCACATCGGGCAAGGCCCTGGAGCGCGCTTCGCCTGTCACCGCCAGGATTCGCACCTTGCCCGCCTTGTGGTGTTCAAGGGTTTCGGACGCCGTATCCACCATCAACGGCACCTGCCCGCCGATCAGGTCCTGCGCGGCCGGCGCGCCACCGCGGTAGGCCACATGCGTCATGGTCACGCCCGCAGCCTGGCCCAACAACTGACCTGCAAAATGGGGCACCGTGCCGGCGCCCGAGGTGGCGTAGTTGGCCCTGGACGGGTTGGCCTTCATCCAGGCCAGCACAGCCTTCAGATCGCCCGCAGGCGCACCCGGGCCGGCGGTCACGGCAAAGTCAAACGTGGTCACGCGGGATATGGCGGTGAAGTCCTTGATGGGGTCGTAGCCCAGGTTGGAAAACAGCCACGGCTGGATCACCAGCGCCCCGCTGGGCGTGAGCACAAGCGTCTGGCCGTCGGGTGCCGCCCGCTTGACCTCATTGAGCGCCACCCGTCCGCCGGCGCCCGGCTTGTTGTCCACGATGACGTTCTGGCCCAGCGATGCACGCAGCTTCTCGGCCAGCAGGCGGGCGATGACGTCAACCGACCCGCCGGGCGGAAAGCCCACCAGGATCTTGAGCGTGCGCTCCTGTGCGTAGACCGGCACGGCCAGGGCGGTTGCGGCAAGCAGGGTGAATTGGCGGCGTGTCGTCGTGGG
>CAZUJD010000351.1:0-3180 GCA_964620025.1 uncultured Ramlibacter sp.
TGGACCAGCAAGGACGCCGTGCGCTTCTTCCTGCTCAGCCGCAAGCCCGACACCGAATACACATTCGACGTGGACCTGGCCGTGGCCCAGAACAACGACAACCCGGTGTACTACGTGCAATATGCCCATGCGCGCATCTGTTCGGTGCTGGCTGCGTGGGGTGGCGACGTGGCCGCGCTCAAGGACGCCGACCTGACACCGCTGCAGAGCCCGCAGGCGCTGGCGGTCATGTTGCTGCTGGCCAAATACCCGGACATGCTGTCTGCAGCCGCTGCCGACTTTGCCCCGCATGACGTGACGTTCTACCTGCGTGAGCTGGCCGCTGCGTATCACAGCTACTACGGCGCCGAACGCATCCTGGCCGACGACGAAACCGTGAAAAAGGCCCGCCTGGCACTGGTCGCCGCCACGGCGCAGGTGTTGCACAATGGGCTGCAGGTGCTCGGTGTCAGTGCACCGCAGAAGATGTAAGAAGCATGGCAACCATGAAGCTACAACGCGGCAACCTCGTCCTGGGCCTGATCATCGGCGTGGTGATCGGACTGGGTGCGGCGCTGGCCGTGGCCGTCTACGTGACAAAGGTGCCTGTGCCGTTCATGAACAAGGGCAGCAACCGCACCGCCGACCAGGACGCCGCTGAAGCCCGCAAGAACAAGGACTGGGACCCCAACGCGCCGCTGTATGGCAAGAATCCGGTGCGTCCGGCGCCCGCCGCGTCCGGCGTGGTGACTGCACCGCCCGTGGCGGCCGCATCCGCGCCCAAGGGCGCTGCCAGCGCGCCGAAGGCGGCCGAGGTCAAGCCCGCCGTGACCGGTGGCGATCCGCTGGGGGACCTGGCCCGCGCCAAGGCCGCGGGAGCGCCCGCGCCCGCGGCGGCTGGTGCCGACCCTTTCCTGTATTTCATCCAGGCGGGCGCCTTTCGCACCCCTGAAGACGCCGAAGCCCAGCGAGCCAAGCTGTCGCTCATCGGGCTGGAGGCCAAGGTGACCGAGCGTGAACAATCCGGGCGCACCGTGTACCGCGTGCGCATCGGCCCGTTTGAGCGCAAGGAAGACGCCGACAAGCAGAAAGAACGGCTGGAGGCCGGTGGCGTGGAGACCGCGCTGGTGCGCCAGCAGCGCTGAACGCCAGGGCGCAGCCGCTGAACTTTCCCGCCATGGCGGGCTCAGAACCGATTCAAGGAGTGATTTGACATGAAGCGACGCGATTTTTCCCTCGGTACGGCCGCCGCCCTGGCTGCCACTGGCCTGGCCCTGCCCGCCCACGCCCAGAAAAAGCCCGAGGAAGGTTCAGACTACCTGGCGCTGGACAAGCGCGTGCCCGTGGAGGCGCCCGCCGGCAAGATCGAGGTGATCGAATTCTTCTGGTACAGCTGCCCGCACTGCAATGCGTTCGAGCCCAAGCTGGAAGCCTGGATCAAGAAGAACCCGGCCGATGTGGTGGTCAGGCGCGTGCCCGTCGCTTTCCGCGACACCTTCGTGCCCCAGCAGCGCCTGTTCTACACGCTTGAGGCCATGGGCAAGCTCGATGACATCCACCGCAAGGTGTTCAACGGCATCCATGTGGACAAGCTGCCGCTGGACCGTGAAGAAACCATCACCGCCTGGGTGGAAAAGCAGGGCGTGGACAAGGCCAAGTTCACCGAGCTGTACAACTCGTTCTCGGTGTCCACCAAGGCCCGCCGCGCCACGCAGCTGCAGGACGCCTTCAAGGTGCAGGGCGTGCCGGCCCTGGGCATTGCAGGCCGCTGGTACACCGACGGCACCCTGGCCGGCACGATGGACCGCGCGCTGCAGGTCACCGATTACCTGGTGGCCGAGGCCCGCAAGAGCCGCTGAGCTGCGCCGCCCGCAGGCTGACAGCCTGCCGTCATGAAAATAGCCCGCGCCAGCGGGCTATTTCGCTTGAGGGGCCCCAACCGGCCGCTACAATGGCCAGCAAGATTCGTGCCGATATGAAACTTTCCTACGCTCCCCTGTTGATCGCAGCCGCCTGTGCACTGTTCGGGGGCGTGACGCTGGCCGAACGGGCTGACCGCAACAAACCCATGAACATCGAGGCGGATGCGCTGAGGTACGACGACCTCAAGCAGACCAGCATCTTCACCGGCCGGGTCGTCATGACCAAGGGCACCATCGTGATCCGCGGTGCGCGGGTGGACGTGCGCCAGGACGCCGAGGGTTTCCAGTTTGGCACCGTGACGGCTGAACCCGGCAAGCTGGCCTACTACCGCCAGAAGCGCGAGGGCCTGGACGAATACATCGAAGGCGAAGCCGACAGCATCGAATACGACGGACGCGCTGACCGGGTGCGTTTCATCCGCAATGCCGAACTGCGCCGCCTGCGTGGCGCCACAGTGGCCGACGAAATGACCGGCAGCCTGATCGTGTACGACAACACCACCGACGTGTTTACGGTGGACGGCAGTGTCAGCGCGAGCGGCCAGCAGTCGGGCCCTGGCGGGCGCGTGCGCGCCATCCTCACGCCTCGCGGCGCCGCATCGGCCGCGGCCGCGCCCGGTGCGCCGGCGCAGCTGCGCCCGACCACCACCATGGGCGGGGAGCGCAAGTGACGTCTGCGGTGGTGGCTGTACCTGACACAGCCGTGGCCGCCCCAGGCGGCGCGGCCAGCCGGCTGGAAGCCCGGCACCTGCAAAAGTCCTACGGCAGCCGCAAGGTCGTCAAGGACGTGTCACTGGCTGTGCAAAAGGGTGAGGTGGTGGGCCTGCTGGGCCCCAACGGCGCCGGCAAGACCACGTCGTTCTACATGATCGTGGGCCTGGTGCGCGCCGATGCAGGTGAAATCGCCATCGATGGCAAACCCGTGGAGCACATGCCCATCCACCGCCGGTCGCGCCTGGGACTGAGCTACCTGCCGCAGGAAGCCTCCATCTTCCGCAAGCTCAACGTCGAGGAAAACGTGCGCGCCGTGCTGGAACTGCAGCGCGACGACAAGGGCCGCCCGCTGGGCAAGGCGGAAATCAACCAGCGCCTCACGACACTGCTGCAGGACCTGCGCGTCGAGCACCTGCGCGATTCGCCTTCGGTGGCCCTGTCCGGCGGCGAACGCCGGCGTGTGGAGATTGCGCGCGCCCTGGCCACGCAGCCCCGGTTCATCCTGCTGGACGAGCCGTTTGCCGGCATTGACCCGATCGCCGTGATCGAGATCCAGCGCATCATC
>CAZUJD010000352.1:0-3180 GCA_964620025.1 uncultured Ramlibacter sp.
GGCTGATCGGCACGCTGAAACACCTGCGCGACATCGGCAACAGCGTGCTGGTGGTCGAGCACGACGAAGACATGATCCGCGCGGCCGACCATGTGATCGACATGGGCCTGGGCGCCGGCATCCACGGCGGGCGCGTGATTGCCCAGGGTACGTTTGAAGAAGTGCAGTCCAACACTGAATCGCTGACCGGCAAGTACCTTGCGCAGACCCTGAAGATCGCCGTGCCGCAAAGGCGCCACAGCCTGGCGGGACAGGCCAATCCGCAGGTGCTGTCGATCACGGGGGCCAGTGGCAACAACCTGAAGAACGTGAGCGTGGACATTCCCGTGGGCTTGCTCACCTGCGTGACAGGCGTGTCGGGCTCGGGCAAGTCCACGCTGGTGAATGACACGCTGTATGCCGCCGCGGCCCGCCACATCTACCGGGCCCATGAGGAACCGGCGCCGCACGACGCCATCGACGGGCTGGAGCATTTCGACAAGGTCATCAACGTTGACCAGTCGCCCATCGGCCGAACGCCGCGCAGCAACCCGGCCACCTACACCGGCCTGTTCACCCCCATCCGCGAACTGATGGCCGAGACGTCCATGGCCAAGGAACGCGGCTATGGCCCGGGGCGCTTCAGTTTCAACGTGGCCGGCGGGCGCTGCGAGGCCTGCCAGGGCGACGGCGTGGTCAAGGTGGAAATGCATTTCCTGCCCGATGTGTACGTGCCCTGCGACGTGTGCAAGGGCATGCGCTACAACCGTGAAACGCTCGAAGTGTTGTGGAAGGGCAAGAACATTGCCCAGCTGCTGGACATGACGGTGGAGGATGCCCACGAATTCCTCAAGGCCGTGCCCACCATCTCACGCAAGTTGCAGACGCTGCTGGACGTGGGTCTTTCCTACATCAAGCTCGGCCAGTCGGCCACCACGCTGTCCGGCGGAGAAGCCCAACGGGTGAAACTGGCGCTGGAACTGTCCAAGCGCGACACCGGCCGCACGCTGTACATCCTGGACGAGCCCACCACCGGCCTGCACTTTGCCGACATCGACCTGTTGCTGCGCGTACTGCACCAGCTGCGCGACGCAGGCAACACCATCGTGGTGATCGAGCACAACCTGGACGTCATCAAGACTGCCGACTGGCTCATCGACATGGGGCCCGAAGGTGGCGCGGGTGGCGGTACCGTGGTGGGGACCGGCACCCCCGAAGACATTGCCGCCAATGCGGCCAGCCACACGGGCCGCTACCTCCAGCGGTTGCTTTGACTACAAGCGCGCCAGGTCTTCAATCGCGTCGATCACCATGCTGGTGCCAACGGCGATGAGCAGGATGTCGGCTGCCACGCGCACATATTTGTAGCCAGACGGCGGCGCACCCAGCTTCACCGTCACGGCGGGCGGCACCGGGTACCAGACCACGTCGCGTGGCAGCGGCTGGCCGATACCCCATTTTTTGCCCTGGCCCGGCGGCAGGCAGCCGTTGTTTTTCTTGGCCAGGCCCGGCGGGCATTTTCCGCCGCGCGCCTGGGCGCCGTAGTAGTCGCGGGCGGCGGTTCGTTGCGGCTCGCCAAAGTAGGCCCCGATGCGCACGGTGACATCTGGCCCCTTCTGCTGCGCTTGCTTGCCGCCATCGTGCTTGTTGCCATGGCCTTCGGCATGTTTGCCGCCCTTGCCCTGCCCGGCCCATTCGGGCTTTTCGGCCCAGGCGGGTCCGGTGCCCAGCGTGAAAGCCAGGACACAGGCCAGTGAGAAAGCGGCGCTGCGATTGCGATTGGTTGTCATGTTGGCTCCGTCGTCAAAGATGCTGGCTCAGGGGAATACAAAACTGGTGCTCACTGTTGCGCCGGGTACCAGCGCCAGCGGTCCGGCCGATTTCAGGGCCGTACCCGCTACAGCCTGCAGGCTGTACTGCCCTGCCGCTCCGGCGTCTGCGGCAAACACGGGCGCACCCGCAGCCCCCGACCAGTTTGCCACTTGCGGCGCCGCAGAGGGCAATTCATGGCGGAAGTTACCGGTCTGGCTGTCCACCGGTCGCGCCAGCAGTTCGATCACCGGGCCACCGGTCAAGGTCTGAAGTGAGCGCACCATGGCATCCGCCGGGCCTGCCGCCGTCGTCACGGTACCGGCCAGAACGCCGACCGGCGAGACTGCTGGCGCCAGCACCAGCGTGGATGTACCCAGCGTGCTGACGCTGCCAGCGTTGACGGGAACGCCACGCATCACCAGTGTGCTGCGACCCGGCGCTGTCAGCACAAACGTATAGGTGCCAACCGGCACCGGCTGCAGCAGGAAGTTGCCTGCGGCATCGGGCGCAGTGGCGCGCACGGTCACCCCGCCGTCCTGCAGTGACACCATCGTGCTGCCCATGGGCAACGCGGCATCCACCCGGCCGGAGACCCCCGACACCAGCCGGGGAATCACGGTGATCACCGGCTTGAGCAGGTACTTGCCGGAGTTGCCCGCTGACACGATCGATTTGCAGGCATCAAAGTCCAGCACGAAATCCGCCAGCTGGTTCGGCGCCACATCGATCTGCACACTGGTTTTCAGCCCCGACTGCTGCGCGCTGGGCGTGGTCAGCGCCGTTTCGGCGGCCCCTGTGGGCTTGACGGCATTGGCCAGCGGACTGGCATTGCTGTTGTCTGCCAGCACCAGGCGCAGCTGGGTATAGCGGCCGGCCGGCAGGGCCACCTGGCCCAGCTCGCTCAGCACGCCATTGGTCAGGCTCAGGAGGTCAACCCTTCGCGCCGGGTTCAACACCACCTCGGACCATCCACCGTCGGCGTCTGCCGCCGTGCTGCTCTGGTGCACGCGGACCTTTTCCACGGTGACGTTCACGGCGTCAAAGCCGCACGCAGGTGCGTCGGTCATGGCCAGGCGCAGCGTGCCGGAGCCGGTGGTGGCGGTCTCTGCGCCACCACCGCCACCGCACGCGGCCAGGCCCAGAGCCAGCATGCCGGCCAGCGCGACCGAAGCCACGCGGCGGCCAGTGGTGAAAGTGATCATGACTGTGTCCTCATGGGATGGGGTTGCGGGATTGAAATGGTCATATTTCCCATTTATCCAACCATAAGGTTGGCCTGCCCTGGCAGCTGTAGGAACACACCGTCACGCACTGTCGGACAGGCCCGCCGCGCCGGCCGGGATAATGCAGGCTTTGGTCTTCAATTTCCAACGCCATGTCCTCCATCAC
>CAZUJD010000353.1:0-2645 GCA_964620025.1 uncultured Ramlibacter sp.
TGCACTGGAAGGCCGGCAAGGTCAAATGCGACATCGCCCTGGCCAAGGGCAAGGCCGAGCACGACAAACGCGACACCATCAAGGACCGCGAGGGCAAGCGCGAGGTCGAGCGGGCGATGAAGTCAAGGAACCGATAACCCCCCTGAGCCGCTGCGCGGCTTCCCCCCAGGGGGACGCCACCGGCGGCCCGGCGGAAGCCGGTTCCGCGGTGGCCGCTGGGATGTCAACCCAGGCTGGCCAAGGGGTGCGCGTGCTTGGGCCATGGGCTTACGAAGAACGGGGCGACCATTTCCGGCGTGACGTCTTCGATGCGGGCTGGATTCCACTTGGGCGCATGGTCCTTGTCCACCGCCAGGGCACGGATGCCTTCCACGGTTTCGCTGGCTGCGCCGGGGCGCAAATGGAAACAATGGCGCACCAGGTCACGCTCCATGCGCAAGTCGTCGGCCAGGCCCATGGCACGGCCACGGCGCACCTGTTCCAGCACGACATGCAGCATCAGGGGCGAGCGTTGGCGCAGCAGCGCGGCCGTTTCGCGTGCCCAGTCCGACGTATCCGCTTGCAGGGCGGCGACGATGGCTGGCACGCTGTCCAGGGCGAAAAAGTGGTCAATGGGGCCAGCGGCGCGCGCCAGCGACGACTGCGCCGCAGCCGACTCGGCATCAATCTGGGCCGGCAGGGCTTGCGTGCCCAGACGCGCCAGGCTTTCCCACAGGTCAGGCAGGTCTTGGGACGCCACCATCACATCGGCCAGTTGCGCCGCCAAGGCATCTGCGGCCCCGATGACGCTGCCGGTCAGTGCCAGGTATTCCCCCATGCGCCCCGGGCAACGGCCCAGGAAGAACCCGCCGCCCACATCGGGAAACAGCCCGATATTGGTCTCGGGCATGGCCATCTTGGTGCGCTCGGTCACGATGCGCACGCGCGCACCCTGAGAGATACCCATGCCGCCGCCCATGACGATGCCGTCCATGAACG
This sequence comes from uncultured Ramlibacter sp., assembly GCA_964620025.1. Lineage (GTDB taxonomy): Bacteria > Pseudomonadota > Gammaproteobacteria > Burkholderiales > Burkholderiaceae_C > RAM1. The sequence continues at coordinate 979 of CAZUJD010000353.1, forward strand.
CGACGTACGGCTTGGGATAGGTGTGGATCAGGTGGTTGAGCGCGTATTCTTCAGTGAAGAAATCTTCCAGCTGCGGATTGCCGGCAAGCGCCGCCTGATGGAAAAAGCGGATGTCACCGCCCGCACAGAAAGAGCCGAAAACACCTTCCTTGCCGGTGCCGCGAACCGCCACGACTTCCACCGCGGGGTCATCGCGCCAGGCCAGCAAGGCCGCCGTGAGGTCCCGCACCATGCCCAGTGACAGCGCGTTCAGCGCCTTGGGCCGGTTCAATGTGATCAGGCCTGCGCGGCCCCGGACTTCTGCCTGCACGTCGCTCATGCGCGCTCCTTCCAGCCAATCATTTCATTCACCACCAATGCACCCAGCACCAGCGCGCCGCCAGCCAGCACGTTGGCACCGGGCTGTTCGTTGGCACCGAACCAGGCCAGCGCGATGCCAAAGATGATTTCCAGCAGCGCCAGCAGCGACACCTCGGGCGCCTTGAGCACGCGTGCACAAATGACCGACAGCGTGCACGGTATGGCCAGTTGCACCAGGCCCAGCAGGCCCAGCCAGGCCACGTCGGTGCCGGTGGCCATGAACGGGAATGACAGCGGCAATGTCACGGCACTGGAGATCACCGCACCCACCAGCACGCAGGGCACCAGATCCAGCTTTTCGCCATGGGCCTGGCTGCGCTGCGTCACGGTCCATTGCACCGCCCCCGCAATGGGCACACACAGCGCGACCAGCGAGCCGAGCAGCACCCCCGGCGCCCCCAGGCTGACCTGCGAGCCGTACATCCAGGCAATGCCGATGCCCGCCACCACGATCGCGCCCCAGGTGCGCAGGGGCAGCTTGTGGCCAATGAAGACACGGGCAATGAGGGCCGTGAACAGCGGGCCCAGCGCCATGGTGACCAGCACGTTGGCCACGGTGGTCAGCGTCAGCGCCACCATGAACGCGGTGAACATGACGCTCCAGCACACGCCGGACAGCCAGAAGTACGGGCTTTTCCAGTGCATGTCGCGGAACACGGTGCGGCCCTGCCACAGCGGCAGGATCACCAGCAGCGACACCATGGTGAAGAAGCTGCGCCAGAAGGTCACTTCAAAGCTTTTGGCGTGCTCCAGCTGGCGCGTCACCACCCCGGCGATGGACCACATCAGGGTCACCGCCACCATCAGCCACACGGCTTGTCCGTGCCTGAGCGTCATGCGTCTCGGGAAGCACGCTTGCGTTCGTGCTCTTTCAGGAAGCGTTTGCGCAGGCGGATGCTCTTGGGTGTGATTTCCACGAGTTCGTCGTCTTCCACGAACTCCACGCCGTATTCCAGGGTGAGCTGGATAGGCGGCGTGATCTTGATGGCGTCTTCCTTGCCGCTCACGCGGAAGTTGGTCAGCTGCTTGGTGCGCGTGGCGTTCACCACCAGGTCATTGTCGCGGTTGTGGATGCCGACGATCATGCCCTCGTACACCGGGTCGTTGGCGCGCACGAACATGCGGCCGCGGTCGTCCAGCTTGCCCAGGGCGTAGGTGAAGATTTCACCGTCGTCCATGGAAATCAGCACGCCGTTCTTGCGCCCGCCAATGTCGCCCTTGTGCTCTTCGTAGCCGTCAAAGATATTGCTGATCAGGCCCGAGCCGCGCGTCAGGTTCAGGAATTCGTTGGTAAATCCGATCAGGCC
>CAZUJD010000353.1:2655-3172 GCA_964620025.1 uncultured Ramlibacter sp.
AGACGGACACGGCCCCGGCCGTCCGGCTCCATGTTCAGCAGATCGCCCTCGCGCTCGCCCAGCGCCTGCATCACGCCGCCCTGGTGCTGTTCTTCAATGTCGGCCGTGACCATTTCAATGGGCTCCTGGCGCACGCCGTCCACGGTGCGAAACACCACGCGCGGCTTGGACACGGCCAGCTCGTAGCCTTCACGGCGCATGTTTTCCAGCAGGATGGTCAGGTGCAGTTCACCGCGGCCCATCACTTCAAATATGCCTTCCTCGTCGGTTTCCGACACACGCAGGGCCACGTTGTGCTGCAGTTCCTTTTGCAGGCGGTCCCAGATCTGGCGGCTGGTCACGTATTTGCCTTCACGGCCGGCCAGCGGACTGGTGTTCACGCAGAAGTTCATCGTCAGCGTGGGCTCGTCCACCTTCAGCATGGGTAGCGGCGCCGGGTTGACGGGGTCTGTCACGGTCACGCCAATGCCGATGTCCTCGATGCCGTTGATCAGCACGATATCGCCCGGACCGGCCA
>CAZUJD010000354.1:0-3168 GCA_964620025.1 uncultured Ramlibacter sp.
ATCTTCCGCAAATGAGCGCTGTTGCTTGCAGCGCGACATTCGCCGCTTGCCAGACCCGGGGCCGTTGCAGCCCTCTAAACTATGAGCACACTTGACAGTCCCCTTGCCGCGCGCCCCGTGAACCGCCATGCCATCATCGCCGCCAGCGTGGTGCTGTTCCACGTGGCTGCCCTGTGGGCGTTGCAAAGCGGTCTGTTGCGTCGCGCTGTCGAGGTGATCGTGCCCGCTGAAGTGATCGCGGAATTCATCGAGCCGCCCCAACCCAAGGTCGAACCTCCGCCGCCCGTGCCCAGACCAGCGGCACCGGTCAGGCAACCGGCCGTCAAGAGAACAGAACCTCTGCCCCCACCTCCCCTACCGGTGGCTATCGCCGACACGGCCCCCGCACCCACCGCGCCTGCAGGTGTGATGGCACCACAACCGGCGGCACCTCCTGTTGCCGCGCCAGTGGCCGTGGCGCCTGCCGCACCACCAGCGCCGCCCAGGGTCGAATTGCCATCCAGCGATGCCGACTACCTGCAAAACCCCAAACCCGCTTACCCGCCCATCAGCAAACGGCTTGGCGAACAGGGCAAGGTGGTCGTGCGCGTGCTGATCGGCGTGGACGGTACGGCTCAACGCGCGGAGATCCGCCAGTCCTCCGGCTATGACCGGCTGGACCAGGCGGCACTGGCCACCGTGCAACGCTGGCGCTACGTACCCGGCAAGCGCGGCGGCATGGCTGAAGCCATGTGGTTCAACGTGCCCATCAATTTTGTTCTGGAGTAATCAAGTCATGGAATCGCAATTCGGCCTCTTCAATGTCTGGGCACAGGGCGACCTGGTGACCAAAGGCGTGTTCATCCTGTTGCTGGGCATGTCCCTGGCTTCATGGATCGTGATCCTCACCAAGGCCCTGGACCTTCGAAAGTTCAACGCGCAATCGCGAGCCACGGAAAGCTTCTGGCATTCGGCAGACTTCGCTGACGGCATGAGCAAGCTGGGCAACGACCCGACCAACCCGTTTCGCCTGCTGGCGGTGGAAGGCCGAGACGCCACGGCACACATCCTGCACAAGGACGGCGCCACCAAACCGCAACTGCACGACACGCTGGACGCCAGCGACTGGGTCACACGCTGCCTGCGCAACAGCATTGACGAGTCGACCGCCAGGCTGCAGTCCGGACTGGCGGTGCTGGCTTCGGTGGGCTCCACCGCCCCCTTCGTCGGCCTGTTTGGCACCGTTTGGGGCATTTACCACGCATTGATGTCCATCGGCATGGCAGGACAGGCCACGATCGACAAGGTGGCAGGCCCGATCGGCGAGGCCCTGATCATGACGGCACTGGGCCTGGCGGTGGCAATCCCCGCCGTGCTGGGCTACAACGCCCTGGTGCGCGGCAACAAAGGCGTGCTGGCACGCCTGAACCGCTTTGCCCATGACCTGCACGCGTACTTTGTGACCGGCGCGCGCGTGTCAGCCAACGGCCCTGGCCGTGTCGTACCCATGAAGAAAGCGTAACCGCCATGGCATTCGGAACCCAGGACGATACCGATGACGTGATGAACGAAATCAACATGACGCCCCTGGTGGACGTCATGCTGGTGCTGCTCATCATCTTCATCATCACCGTGCCGGTCATGAAGCATGCGGTCAACATCGACTTGCCGCGTGCCACCAACCAGCCCCAGGACAGCAAACCCGAAACCGTACGCCTGACCGTGGACGCCTCTGGCAGTTACTACTGGAACGAGAACAAGGTCGCCGATCAGGACCTTGTGTCCATGCTTCAGGCCGAAGCCGCCAAAACTCCCCAACCCGAATTGCATATCCGGGGTGACAAGGCAGTTCGCTATGAGAAGGTGGCCCAGGCCATGGCGGCTGCGCAGCATGCGGGTTTGCGCAAGATCGGCTTCATCACCGAACCACAAGCCGGCCGCTAGACGCGAGGTCCCATCAAGCAGAAAAAACTATTTGAGAATGACTTGCATTTATATTTGCGAATCATTATCATTTACACTCAATGAGCAACATCCCGATGGCCACCGACTTCACCCCCCTCGCACCAGCAGAACTGCCTCACGATGTGGCGACTGGCGTCGCAGCCAACGCAACGCAAGGGCCCTGCCGGCAAGTTCCGAGCACGGTGCTGTTGCAAGGTGGCAAGGCGGTCGAAATCAACCACAACGGCGCAATCTACCGCCTTCAGTCCACCAAGCTGGGCAAGCTCATTCTGACCAAGTAAGTTTCATCGTGGGGCGACCCGAGGCTTCCAGTCTCCAAGGTCGTTTTTTGCCAGCCAACGGGTTTGCACCCGGGTAGCCAGGCGCTTTTTCCCTTACAGGCCAATCGCAGCAATGCCAGCCCGGGCAATCTGGGCATCTTCGGTGGATTTGACACCGCTCACCCCGACCGCGCCCAGAACCTGCCCGTCCTTGACGATGGGAACGCCGCCTTCCAGCAGGCCCTTGAGATCCGGCGCGCTCAGGAATGACACCCGTCCCGCGTTGATCATGTCTTCGTAGACCTTGCTCTCGCGGCGGCCGACTGCGGCGGTATTGGCCTTGGCCGGCGCGATGTGGGCAGAAATCGGAGCGGCTCCGTCAAGGCGCTGCAGCCACAGCAAGTGGCCGCCATCGTCCACGATCGCAATGGTTACAGCCCAGTTGTTCTTGAGTGCTTCGGCTTCGGCGGCAGCACCGATGGCCTTGACGTCGGAGGCTTCGAGAAAAGGTTTGGTTTTCATGGGGGTACGTGGATAGGACAAATGTGCCCAGAGCATAACGGCTGTACGGCTATTTCCCCGGTTCCGGCTTGAATCAACCTAGAATGCGCCCATCTGCACACCGCAGGAACGAAAGGAGTCATCCCCATGAACGACCAGACCATTGACTACGGCTTTGCCGTCTCCTCCACCGAGCAGCGCAACAAGGTGCTGCGCAACACCTACTGGCTGCTGGCCCTGAGCCTGCTGCCCACCGTGCTGGGCGCCTGGATCGGCGTGGCCACCGGCATCACCCGCGGCCTGACGGGCGGCGTGGGCCTGATCGTGTTGATGGCCGGCGCCTTCGGCTTCATGTTTGCCATTGAAAAAACCAAGAACTCCGCCGCCGGCGTACCGGTACTGCTGGCGTTCACCTTCTTCATGGGCCTGATGCTGTCGCGCCTGATCGCCATGGTGCTGGGCT
>CAZUJD010000355.1:0-3167 GCA_964620025.1 uncultured Ramlibacter sp.
TCAACTGCGGCCCGCCGCCCGCTACAAGGAAGATCTGCTCGCGCCGCTGCCCAACATCGACCCCGACAAGGCGCTGCGGTGCAGCCAGATCCAGGCGCTGGCCAGCCCGATCGACAAGCGCTTTCTGGCCAACTTCGTGATCGACTTTTCCTGGGGATCCTCCGTGCTGGAGGGTGGCACCTATTCCGTGCTGGACACCGAAGCCTTGGTCCGTTACGGGCAAAAGAACCCGGACAAGCCGACGGCTGACGCTGTGCTGGTGCTGAACCACAAACGCGCGGCAGAACACCTGTGGGCGCATCGCACGCTGGACATGCAAAACCTGTGCGCCATGCACGCGCTGCTGACCGACGACCATGCGTTGCCTGAGGTAGCCGATTCAGACCATTTTTTGCCCGCACACCAACGAGGCAAACCCCGTGAATACGAAGAGGTCAACCTCGGCGCATCTGCCTACCTGCCACCGTTTCGGCCCGGCGAAGGCTACGTAGCGCAAGCGGCGGCCGGCATTCTGGAAACAGCATCCGCCTTGCCGCCTGTGCAGGCAGCTTTGCACCTCATGACGCGCCTGCCATACCTGCAGGCGTTTGCCAACGGCAACAAGCGCACGGCACGCCTTGCAGCCAACGCGCCTTTGCTGAATGGCGGGTTGCTGCCTTTTTCATTTGCCGATGTGGACAAGCGCGAATACATCCGCGGCATGGCGGCCTTTTACGAGCTGGGTGACATGCACGTGATGGAGCAAACCTTCGTGCATGGGTATGCGCGGTCTGTGCTGCGCGGCAGTGAAATCCCCGCAGCCCTGCGCGGCGCCGGTTTTGACGTGACCGGTGTGGCCAATGCACTGGCCGATTTCATCAACACGGGCCGCCTGCCCCGTAGCCAGGCTGCCCGCGCGTTCGTCAAATCCCCGCCGGCTTGAGCATCGTGCTCATGCGGTCCACCGCCTTGAGCGTGATGGTCCGGATCTCCGCGCCCTGCAGAACAGTTAGCTGGATTTCATCATCCGGGTTGGCGTGCTGCCACACCTGCTTGTAGAACGACTCCAGGGTAGCGACCTTGGTGCCGTCCACCGCCAGTACCACGTCGCCCGGCTGCAGGCCGGCAGCCTGGGCCGGGCTGTCCTTGTTGACGCGCACCACCTGCACGCGGCCGCCCTGTTCGCTGGACGTCAGGCCTAGCCAGGGCCTGCGGCTTGATTTGCTGCTGCCGTTTTGCTGCAGCTCGGCCAGAATTGGCTTGAGCAGGTCCACCGGCACAAACATGTTGCCTGGCAACCGCCGGTTGCCGCCCATGGCGTCCATCACAAACAGGCTGCCAATGCCCAGCAGTTCGCCGCGCTGGTTGAACAGCGGCGCGCCGCTGTGGTTGCCCACCGGCGGACTGGTGAACAGGGCGGATTCAATGTGGTATTCCCAATAGCCCGAAAAGGGCCGCTTGCTGACCAGCTGCGTCATGTTCACGTCGCCGTCGTCGCCCCCGGTGGCGACCATCATGGCCTCGCCGGTGGCGGCGTCGGCCTGGCTGCCCAGCGGCACCGGTGCCACGCCGCGCAGCGGCAGCAGCGGACGCAACAGGCCAAAACCCGTGGCCAGGTCGTAGGCGACGGCGCGCGCCGGCAGGGTTTTGTTGTCCTGCGTGGTGATCTGCACCGTGTCGGCTTCCAGCAGCAGGTAGCCGATGGTCAGCACCAGCCCATCCGGCCCGATCACCACGCCCGAACCGTTTCGCTCACGACCCAGGGTTTCGGCCGAACGGGCGCCGGCCGCCGCCATGACCTGAACACCGACCACCGATGCATTGGCACGGGTCAGGGCGTCAATCACGGTCTGGGCTGTGGGAGGTTGGGGCGTGGCCGCATGGGCCAGCGCCAGAAACGACGAAACAACGATGATCCAGAACCGGTGCAGTGTGCGCATGGTGAGCTCCTGGCCAGGCGGTGGGAAATGCCACAACCGCAGGATGCGCCGGAAAGAAGGTTGAGACAAGTACGGGGGAATTAAGATAGCCCCACACCTTGTGATCAGAACATGCACCAGACGATAACCCCAGTGATTCTTTGCGGCGGCTCCGGCACCCGGTTGTGGCCGCTTTCGCGCACGGGTTTTCCCAAGCAGTTTCTCTGCCTGACCGGCAAGGACAGCCTGTTCCAGCTGGCAGCCCGGCGGTTGATGGCGTTGGCGGGTGATGGGGTGGCGGTGGCGCCGCCGCTGATCGTCAGCAACGAGGCGCATCGTTTTCTGGTGACCGAGCAGCTGCGCGAGGCGGGCATTGCCCTGGGCGCCGCGGTGCTGGAGCCCGCCGGACGCAACACGGCGCCTGCACTGACGCTGGCGGCGTTGGCCGCGCTGCAGGACGGGGCCGATCCGGTGCTGGTGGTCACCCCGGCCGACCAGACCATTGCGGACACTGCTGCATTTGCCACGGCGATGGCAACTGCTGTGCGTCAGGCCGCCGAAGGGGCTGTCGTCATCCTGGGCGTGGTGCCCGACCATCCGGAGACGGGCTACGGATACATCAAGGCCAGTGGTAGTGAAGTGCCCATGACCGTGGACCGCTTTGTGGAAAAGCCCGACGCTGCCACGGCCCGGCGTTACCTGGACGAAGGCGGCTATTACTGGAACGCGGGCATTTTCGTGTTGAAGGCGTCGGTGTGGCTGGCTGCCCTGCAACGGTTCTGTCCCGACATGGCGCAGGACATGAAGGCTGCCTGGGCCGCCAGGGCACAAGACGCGCAAGCCGGCGCGGCCGGCATGCGCTTTGTGCGACCGGGCCAGGCCGAGTTTGAAGCTGTGGCGGGGCAGTCGGTTGACTACGCCGTGCTGGAGCCGCTGGCCGCAGCGCCGCGCAGTGACGACCTGCCGCCACTGAAAATGGTCCCCTTGCAGGCCGGCTGGAACGATCTGGGCGCGTGGGACGCCGTTTGGCAGACCCTGCCCAGGGACGGTGACGGCAACGCCCACCTGGGTGACGTGCTGACCCATGGCAGCCGCAACACCCTGGTGCACGCGGCGAGCCGGCTGGTCAGCCTGGTGGGGGTGCAGGATCTGGTGGTGGTGGAAACCGCCGACGCCGTGCTGGTGGCCGACCGCGCCTGCAGCCAGGACGTCAAGGCCATCGTGGCGTCACTGGCGGTGTTGCGCGAAGTCGACGCCATGAATGCGCGC
>CAZUJD010000356.1:0-246 GCA_964620025.1 uncultured Ramlibacter sp.
CATCATGGCGCACACGCCGCACCGTCTGCCCGCGCACAAGCCGCGCTACCTGATGGGCGTGGGCACTCCGGAAGACCTGGTCCAGGGCGTGGCATGCGGCGTGGACATGTTCGATTGCGTGATGCCCACGCGCAACGCGCGCAACGGCCACCTGTTCACGCGCTTCGGGGATCTGAAAATCCGCAATGCCCGCCACAAGAGCGACGAGCGGCCACTGGACGAGACCTGTACCTGCTACACCTGCCG
>CAZUJD010000356.1:256-3139 GCA_964620025.1 uncultured Ramlibacter sp.
CCAGGCCTGCACTGGCTTCAGCCGTGCCTACCTGCACCACCTGGACCGCTGCGGCGAGATGCTGGGCCCCATGCTGACCACCATCCACAACCTGCACTACTACCTGAATCTCATGCAGGAAGTGCGCGATGCCCTGGATGCTGGTGATTTCGCCGGGTTCGCACAGCGGTTCAGGGCCGACAGGGCCCGCGGGGTCTGACCCCCCCTGGAGGGAACAGCCGTCGTTGACCCGCGGCGTCCGTGCTGCGATAGTGGGCATGCCTATCAACACAACAGGAGACATCGCATGCAACGACGGACACTTCTCGCCGCATCCCTGACGCCCCTTGCGCTGGCCTTGCCCGGCTGCGCCGTCCTGGGCTCGGGCGGCTGGACGACCCTGGTCGATGGTGCCACGATCAAGAACATCGACGGCTGGGGCCAGCTGGGCCAGGGCAACTGGAGCATCGTGGACGGCACGCTTCAGGGCAAGGACGGCAAGATGGGTTATCTGGTCACGCCCCAGTCCTACAGCGACTTTGAAATCCGGGCCGAGTTCTGGGCCGACGCCAATTGCAACAGCGGCATCTTCATCCGCTGCCAGGACCCCAAAAAGGTGGGGGCCGACAGTTCCTACGAAGTGAACATTTTCGACAAGCGCCCCGACCCCAGCTACGGCACGGGCGCGATCGTTGACTTTGCCAAGGCACCCATGCCCTATCCGCAGGCCGCTGACAAGTGGAACACCTTTGACATCACCGCCCGTGGCGACCACCTGGTGGTGGTGTTCAACGGCCAGAAGACTGTGGACATCCGCAACAGCAAGTACCGCTCCGGTCCGGTGGCCCTGCAATCGGCCGGTGGCACCATCCGCTGGCGCAAAGTTCAGATCCGCGCCATCTAGCTGGCCGCATTGGCACCCGCTGCGGCACCCGCGCCGCAGGCGTGGCAGAACCTGGCGAAGGCACTCTTGCGCGTACTGCATGCGCCGCAGTGGTCGTGCAGGCTGATGCCGCAGTGCGGGCAGAAATCGATCGCGGTGTTCTTCAGATCCACCGGGCGCTCGCAGCCCGGACACACGCTCTTGGCCAACCGGGCCAGTGCCGTGTCATAGCTCAGCTCCTCGCGTCGCTGCGCATCGGGCAGCTGCTCAGCCAGCTTCTGCCTTTCCAGGTATCGGTTCAAAGCCTGGATGGCATAGCGGCCCACGAGCACCGTCGCGATGATGCCCACAACATAACGCACATAGCCGCCGTAACTGGGCAGGTAAGGCACCAGCTCCACGAAGAACGCGAACACCGCAAAGATGATGAAGCCCCACACAAACGGCCAGTAAGTCCCTTTGCGCCTGTGGGCAAACAGCCAGCCCGCAGCAACCAGCAGCGGCAAGGTAAGTGCCAGTCTGTACAGGAAGACACGCAACTCGACCTTGCGCATCTCGGCGTTCAGCCTCTGGTGCGCGCCGGATTCAAGCACCCCCAGCTCGCGGCGCGCCCGGGATTCACCCTGGCGGGCGTCCAGGGCCGCCTGTTGTTGCCGCTCGACAGCCGCCTGCGCGGCGCGCTCAGCCTGCTTCAGCGCGTCCAGCGCCCGGGTGCGGACAATCAGTTCCGGATCCTGCTCGGCGCGCTGGGTGGCGCTGCGCGTGGCAAGCCAGTTGTTGAAAGACTCACGCGCGGCGCCGGAATCGCTGCGTGCAACCTGCAGTTTCAGGCGCGCCTGGTCCAGCGCGGCCTGCGCTGCCTCACTGGCGCGCTGGGCGGCTTCAATGTCACTGCGCAACTTGCCGGCCGCAGCGCGGTCCAGAAAATCGTCGAGCTGCAGCCGCTGCTCGACCTTGGGCAGGTCGCCCACAACCGTACCCCCCAGGCCAATGAGGAAACCGGCAAATACAAACGCCACCAGCCACAGGCCGCGGCGAAACCATTTTTCAGACAGGCGCAATGCTTTGCTCATGGAATACCTCCGCACAGGTCAATACAGCGTAACAGGCGCGCCGCCCAGCCCGCTTCGTTCAAGCCAGGTGAACACGGAGTCCACCGTCACCGTCTCGATGCGGTCGCTGAAGCGCTTGTCGGCCGGGTGATCGTCAAATGCCACGTTGGCTGAGCCCACGCGGCCGCCCAGCCGCGCCAGCGGTCCCAGCTTGAGCGTGGTGGGCTGGTAGCCCTTGAACATCAGCCAGGACTGCGCTGCATCGCGCGTCTGGATGCCAGGCTCCATGGCCGCTGCCAGGGTTTCAATGGCCCATTGGTTGGACTGCTGGTACTGCCTGCCCCAGGCGTAACTGACGATGCTGTAGGGTTTGTGGTGCAGTCGGGTGGCACTGCGCTCGTCGCGCAGGAGCGCCAACAGCTTCGCCTGCACATCGGCCTGCGGCACCACCCAGGCGGCCTCATAGCGCCACAGGTCGTCCAGGAAAAATTCGCCCAGACCCTGGCGGTACAGCGCGCCGTCGGCTGTGCCGCACTGGTTGAGCTTGTGCATCACGCGCCAGCCCTCCAGCGTCTTGTAGGCAAAGCCCAGGTGTGAATAGCGCACGCCATACTTGCCCAGGTCCTGGCCCGCGCGTGCCAGCACCACCACCTGGGCACCTGCGGCCTCCAGTGCACCCAGGGTGCGCTCGGCCAGCGTGAGGCCGCGGGTGATGGTCAGCACCGTGGGCTTTTTGGCTTCGCAGTTGCGCCCGGCATGGACAACGGGTGCGGTGGTCAGCATGCCGGTGAGGGCCAGGGTGATGCCGAAGGTTTTCAGAAGGGATTTCATGGCTCTCCCCCTCAGAATGTCAGGCGTTCGTTGTGCAGCAAGGCACGGCCGATGGCATTGGGCACAAAGGCGATCGCCTCACCCGCCGCGCTGAGCAACACGCCGGCACCGATCACGCTGGCCGTCACCACCGTGCCG
>CAZUJD010000357.1:0-3125 GCA_964620025.1 uncultured Ramlibacter sp.
ATGCAGTTCGCCGCGCGCCAGCGCCGGCTTGAGCATGTTGCCGGCGTCCATCGCGCCTTCGGCCTTGCCCGCGCCGACCATGGTGTGCAGCTCGTCGATGAACACGATGGTCTGGCCTTCGTCCTTGGCCAGCTCGTTCAGCACGGTCTTCAGGCGTTCCTCGAATTCACCGCGGAACTTGGCACCGGCCAGCAGCGCCGCCATGTCCAGGCTCAGCACGCGCTTGCCCTTGAGCGAATCGGGTACTTCGCCCGCGACGATGCGCTGGGCCAGGCCCTCGACGATCGCGGTCTTGCCCACACCGGGCTCGCCGATCAGCACCGGGTTGTTCTTGGTGCGGCGCTGCAGAACCTGGATGGCCCGGCGGATTTCATCGTCGCGGCCGATCACGGGGTCCAGCTTGCCCAGGCGGGCGCGCTCAGTCAGGTCCAGGCAGTATTTCTTGAGCGCTTCACGCTGGCCTTCGGCATCTGCGCTGTTGACGCCCTGACCACCGCGAACGGCGTCGATGGCAGCTTCCAGGCTTTTGCGCGACATGCCGTTGGCCCGGGCCATCTGGCCCAGGTCGCCCTTGTGGTCAGCCACTGCCAGCAGGAACAGTTCGCCGGCCACGAACTGGTCGCCGCGCTTGATGGCCTCCTTTTCGGTGGCCTGCAGCACTTTGGCCAGCTCGGGGCTGCCCTGCACCTGGTCCTGCCCCTGCACTTGCGGCAGCTTCTTGATGGCGGCATCAGCCGCAGCCAGCAAGCCCGGCACGTTGACGCCCGCGCGTTGCAGCAACGCGGTGGGACCTTCGTCCTGGCGCAACATGGCCGCCAGCAGGTGCACTGGCTCAATGTAGGCATGGTCGTTACCCAGCGCCAGGCTCTGAGCATCGGCCAGGGCCTGCTGGAATTTGGTGGTGAGTTTGTCGATTCGCATGGCGGGCAGCTTGGGGTTATCCACAGGGTTTCAAGAGCCACTTTGACACACCGGCAGCGCGGCCGGTCTGACTAGAATCAAGTGCATGAAAGTCCACCAGCTGTCGGTCACCTACCTGCGCGAGCAGGACCGCCTGCTCGTGCGCATCAACACCAGCGACGGCGAAGAATTGCGGCTGTGGTTCACCCGAAGGCTGATGCTGGAGCTGTGGCCCCTGATGCACAAGGTCCTGACGGACCAGCTTGTCAGCCTGGAATCCGGCATCACGGCCGGCGCCGCGGCCGACGACGGCATGCGGCAGATGCTGGCTGATTTCCGCAAGCAGGAATTCCTGCAGGACGCAGACTTTGACACCCCCTACAACGAACAGCAGGTCAGGCTCCCGCTGGGTGAGGAGCCCCTGCTGGTGACTGACCTGACCATCACCCACCTGGCGGACAGCATGGTCGCGCTGGAGTTCCTGGAAAATCCGCCGGGCGAAACCGGCGGCAATGGGCCGCGCAGCTTCCGGCTGGAACTGGACCCACCGCTGATGCAGGGCTTCGTGCACCTCGTGGACCAGGCCCTGACCCAGGCGAGCTGGAGCCTGCCGCCGCGCCAGCGCGACGCTGCCGCCGAGCTGCCCGGCAAGCCGCGCTACCTGAACTGAGCATCTTGCGGTCCGGGCAGGGCCTTCAGCCGCGGCGCACGGCGTCAAGCGAAAAGCCGGCGATCTGCTTGTAGTTGTCGGAGATGCGGCGCAACTCCTCCTGGCTGATCAGGTCGTCAATGTGCCTGAACGGCTTTCCGCCCGACAACTCGTCCACCTTGATGTTGATGAAGTCCGGCGGCACCGAACGGTTGGTCTGCACGATGCGTGCGGTTACAGGCTGGCGCTGCGCCTCGTAGGCCTGCAGCGCCGCCCGCGCGTCGGCACCCGCCGGCAGCGCCGCCAGGGCGTCTGCCAGGGTCCGGGCGTCGATCAGCGCCTGTGCCGAGCCATTGCTGCCGCGTGGATACATCGGGTGCGCCGCATCGCCCAGCAGCGTGACGCAGCCAAATGTCCACTGCGCCACCGGGTCCCGGTCCACCATGGGGTATTCCAGAATCTGGCCGGCACCGCGTATCAGGGCCGGAACGTCCAGCCAGTCAAAGCGCCAATCGGCAAAGATGTCAATGAAGTCATCCACGCGGCCGCCCTGGTTCCAGTCGTTCATGCTGGCGTCGGGCCGCTGGATTTCTGCCACCCAGTTGACCAGCTGCAGGCCCTGCTCATCCACCTTGTCCACGATCGGGTAGATCACCATCTTGCCGGTTTCGATGGAGCCGATGCGCAGGTACGATTTGCCGGTCAGGATGGGCCTGTGCCGGGTGACCCCGCGCCAGGTGTTGATGCCGGCGAAGGCCACCTGTTCGTGCGGATAGAACTGGCGGCGAACCGTGGAGTTCACCCCGTCACAGGCCACCACCACGCCGGCCCGAACCGGGGGCAACAATTGCCCGTCAGACTGCCGGGAAAAATACACGATGGCGCCTGAAGCGTCCTGTTCCACACGCAGGCAGCGGTGATCTGTGTGCACGTGTTGCGGCCCCAGGCGGGCCAGCACTGCGTCATACATCACCCGGTGCAGCTTGCCGCGGTGGATGCCCACCTCGGGCAACTCGTAGCCGGCATGGCGTCCCCGCGGCTCGCGATAGATGAACTGTCCGAACCGGTTGAAAAACACGCTTTCCAGGTTCTCGATGCCCGCTGCTTCCAGCGCGGGTTGCAGGCCGAGCGCGGCCAGCTCGCGCATGGCATGCGGCAGCAAGGTGATGCCCACTCCGATCTCGTGTACCTCGGGCACGCTTTCATACACCTCGCAGGGCAGGCCCCGCGCATGCAGCGCCAGCGCCAGCCCCAGTCCGCCGATCCCGCCCCCCACGATGGCAATCGTCATGGTCATTCGGCCTTGATGTTCTGCGCCCTGATCAGCTGAGCCCAGCGGCTGGCATCCTGCTCCACAAGCCGCCGGAAGTCCTCGGGCGAACTGCTGGCCGGGTCCATGCCCTGGGTTTCGAACGCGGCGCGTACATCGGGCAACAACAGGATGTCCTTGAGCTCGCGGTTCAGGCGCGCCACAAAATCTGCCGGCGTGCCAGGCGGCGCAAAGAAGCCGTACCAAATGTCCACGTTGACATTGCCCGCCCTGGCCACGGCCAGGGTAGGCACCTGGGGCAGCAGC
>CAZUJD010000358.1:0-3121 GCA_964620025.1 uncultured Ramlibacter sp.
TGATGAGCATGTACTACGAGCACGACATGAACCTCAAGGAAATCGCCGCCGTGCTGGGCGTGACCGAATCGCGCGTGTGCCAGCTGCACAGCCAGTCGGTGGCGCGGCTGCGCGCCAAGCTCAAGTCCTGGTGAGCCACGGCGCGCATGCGCCTAGCTGAACCGGGGCGCCTCGAACCAGAACGACGGCGGCAGGATGTGGCTGCGGATCAGCCAGGCGTGGAAATCCTGCTTGGCGATGAACTCATCTCGCAGCAGCTCGGGATCGGGCGTGGCGGCACGCTCCACCACACTGGTCAGGTGCGCCAGCGCCGTGGTGCGGATGAAGACCGGCAGATCGCCCTGGCGCGCGACATAGCCCACCAGCGGCGCGCCGCGCAGCTCGAAGGTGCCGGCATTCGTCCAGCGCGGGTCCACGCTTTGCACCCGCAGCCCCTCGCGCAGCACCCCTTTGGCCAGCACGCGGGCGACGATGTGCTCGTGCTCCAGCCGTTCGCGCCCCCACTGCGTGACGACCTCCCAGAACCGGAAACTTTCCACATGGCGTGACAGCACCGTGGATTACCCCTTCGCGCCGGACGGCAGATCGGCGGGCGTCATGGCCAGCCGCAACTCATACACCGCCGCCACCGGCGTACCCTGCGCGCCCGCCGCCGCCAGCGCCGGCGCACCCAGCCCGGCCTGCAACAGGCCCCGCAGCGCTTCGGTGTCGTAGCCGCCGGCCAGCACCACCCAGTCGGCCACGGCGTCGGCCCCGCCACGGATCTTCTGCTCCTGCGTCTGGGCCATCGCGGGTGTA
Organism: uncultured Ramlibacter sp.; assembly: GCA_964620025.1. GTDB lineage: Bacteria > Pseudomonadota > Gammaproteobacteria > Burkholderiales > Burkholderiaceae_C > RAM1. The sequence goes on from CAZUJD010000358.1 coordinate 799, forward strand.
TCGGTGCGCAGCAGGTGGCCGCCGGTGAAGCCGGGCTGCACGGGCAGGGCCGTCAGCACGCCTTGCAGATATTGGCGCAACGCATCCGCGCGCCCCGGCGCGGGCGACAGGCGCAGCGTCAGCATGGCGCGCGCCGCGCCACCGCCAAAGCTGTCCAGCACACGGCACAGGCTGCGCACCATGCGGCTGTGGTGCGGCATGAGCCGGGTGGACCAGGGTGTGGGGTTGTTCAGCCGCGCCAGGTAGTGGGGGGACGACAGCGTTTCATACGCATCCAGCTCGTACATCACGAAAAAGCCATCACCGCCCGACGCGTCGGCCCAGCGCGAGCCGCGCAGGAAGCCCGGAATGCCCAGGCGCTCCGGGAAATGCTCGTGCGAATGCCAGTCTTCAAATTCGGTGCGGTGGGCGGGGGCCATGTCCCACCACATGGCAATGGCTGCGGGTCCAAGGAGTGACATGGGCGGATTATGGGTCCGAGGGGACCCGCATCGCCCTGCGCGCGGCCGCGCCGTCCTCAGGCGCTCAGGTAAGACTGGCCGCGCAGCACCGGCGCGCCCATGCGCCCGGCCGGGGCATACAGGCGCTGCGACTGCACGGCCTGCAGCGACGCGCTGCTGTGGGCCAGCGCGTCCAGCGATTGCTGCACGGCCAGCTGGCGGCGCGCCAGCATGGTCTGGGCTGCTTCGGTCGTTTTGAGCAGGGATTGCAGCCACACGCGGTCGTCGCGGCTGCGGATGCGCCAGCCCGATGCCACCAGCTGGCGCATGCCGGTCTGGATGGCCTGGTGCAGGGCGGGCAGCTCGTCAGCGCGGCCGTGCAGGATGGCGTCACTGTGCTGCTGCAGCAACGCCGACAGCTGGGCGACCGCGGCGGGCGCTTTCAGGGCTGGTGGCGTTGGCATGGGCGTCGGGGATCAGGCCGAGGGCGTGCGCGGCCCCAGCAGTGACGTGGCGTCGGCGATCAGGCGGTCGGCGATGGCGCCGGCATTCACCGTGAACTTGCCGTCGCGGATCGCCTGGCGGATGGCATCCACCTTGGCACTGTCAAAGTCGGGCGTGCTGTCCAGCGCGCCGATCTGGGCGCCGGCGGCAGACAGGTCCACCTGGTCGGTGGACCGGGTTTTGGCGACCGCAGCCACACCGGCGGCTGAGCCGGCCTGAGGGGCTGGGCGCAGCGCCGGATCGGCGGCTGGCGCGACGGACGGGGCGGTGGACGGACCAATTTTCATGGAAATCTCCAGGGGGCCGGATGCGGCCTGTCCCCATTATTCGGCGGCGTTTGACAGAACTAAAGGGCAAGAACAGGGGTTTTTGTGTGCCATTTTTGGCGGCCCGACCGGTTTACAGGGTGATTTCGACCTGGCGGCCTTCGCGCGCCACGCCGGTCAGCACCTTGCCCAGCTCGGTGCGCACCCGCACGCTCTGGCCGTCGGCGGCCGTGTTCATGGCCTGGCCGCTGGATGTCACCACAAAACCCGCACCCAGGATGCGCAGGCGCACCGGGTCGCCGGCCTGCACCACCGGGGTGGAACGCACCATATCGATGCGCACCGCCTGGCCCGGCTGCAGGCCGCGCAACAGGGTGCGCCCGGCCAGCGCCTGGGCGTCACGCGTGACGCCCGCGCCTTCGCGGGTCAGTTCCACCTCGCCTTCGCGCAGGTCGTTGGCGGACAGCACGGCACCGGCGGCCAGCGGCCCGGCGGCCACCACGGCGCGGCCCCAGGCCGTCACCACCACCGGCAGCATCACCGTCCAGGTGGCGCCGTCCACGCAGCGCAGGCCCAGCGAACTGCGGCCCCACAGGCGGGCGCCGGACGGCATGAAGGGCTCGCTGCGCCGGCACGGGGCCACCTGCGCGAGGGCGTCCAGGCTGCCGATACGCACGTCAAAGCGGCTCACATAGTCACCATTGGCGCCTGCGACCTGCTGCGAGGCAAAGCTGCGCAGGACGTTTTCGTCCACCGACACGTGCTGCGCGCGTGCGCTGTACGGGCCCAGCAGGGCCGCTGCGGCCAGGGCGGTGACAAGGGTTGCGCGTGCAGACATGGGGAGCTCCGGGTATTCAGGGGATGCGGCAAATATAGGGCGCGGCCGGGCCGGCCCTAAGCCCCAAAAGCCACCCAAACCCGCGCTTTATCGGCGCTTAAGTTTTGACACCGGCTTTCATACTTTGCAGCAACCGGTCAACCCCAACCACCTGCACTGCACTACTGATATGGACATCTTTACCCAACGTCTGGACAGCCACGGCAAGGCACTGGATCTGCTGTCGCAGCGCCAGAAGGTGCTGCGCAACATCGCGCTGCTGCAGGCGCTGCAGC
>CAZUJD010000359.1:0-3097 GCA_964620025.1 uncultured Ramlibacter sp.
GGTCGTGCAACGCCTCCAGGGCCTGCAGGTCGGCGTCGGTGGCGTTACGCGCGGCCTCAAAGGCGCAGCGGCCCTCCAGCAGCGCAATGACCGGAAATATCTCGTCCAGGTCCTGCTCGGTCACCTGGTTCACAAAACAGCCGCGCCGCGGTTCATGACGCACCAGGCCTTCGGCCGTGAGCACCTTGAGCGCCTCGCGCAGGGGCGTGCGGGAAATCTTCATTTCCTCGGCCAGCCGCACCTCGTCCAGAAAGGTACCCGGCCCCAGCTCCCCCGCAAAGATGCGGTCGCGCAAGGCCGCGGCGACTTCATCGTGCAGGGAGTTGTGGATCAGGCGCATGGTGGACGGGTTTGTAATTTTCAATAATTATGCGTAATTATGACGAGGCAACGCCGCCTTGTGCAGGCAATTTACCTATGGAAACTACTTAGGCGGAAGCAGCCCGCGCGGGCTGGCGGCCGAACCAGGCCCACAGCCCTGCGCCCAGCACGATCATGGGCACGCACAGCCACTGCCCCATGCTCATGCCAAGGGCCAGCAGGCCCAGGAAGTTGTCGGGCTCACGGAAAAATTCCGCGATGAAGCGGAACACGCCGTAGCCGAACAGGAACGCAGCGGCCACCTGCCCTGTCTTGCGCGGCTTGCGCGCGTACAGCCACAGCAGCACGAACAGCAGCAGCCCTTCCAGCAGGAACTGGTACACCTGAGATGGGTGACGCGGCAGCATGGAGCCGCTTTGCGGAAACACCATGCCCCAGGGCAGCGCAGGGTCGCTGAAACGGCCCCACAACTCGCCGTTGATGAAGTTGCCCACCCGACCCGCCGCCAGCCCCGTGGGCACGCAGGGCGCCACAAAGTCCATGACCTGCCAGAAGGGCCGCTGGCGCGACCGCGCAAACCACCACTGCGAAGCAATCACGCCCAGCATGCCGCCATGAAAGCTCATGCCGCCCTGCCAGATGAAAAAGATCTCCAGCGGGTGCGCGGCGTAATACCCGGGCTTGTAAAACAGGCAGTACCCCAGCCGGCCGCCCACCACCACGCCCAGCACGCCCAGGAACAGGATGTCTTCCACATCGCGTCTGGCCCAGGCACCGTTGCCTTTGATGGACGCGAATGGCTCGTGCCTCAGTCGCTGCAGCCCCAGCAACATGAACAATCCAAACGCGGCCAGGTAGGTCAGCCCATACCAGTGAATGGCGACCGGACCCAGTTGCAGTGCGACAGGGTCAATGTGGGGGTACATCAGCATGCCGGGTATTGTGCCTTCTCAGTTTTCGGCCAGAGCACCGACAAATGCGACAAAACGGCTGAGGGAAGGATGGCCGCCCAGGCCGGACCAGACCAGTGTGGTTTCGCACTCGGGCACGGCCCTGCCGCGTGGGCCGGTCACGCTGCGGTACACCACACCCGGCCGCTGGAACTGCCGCACGCTCTGCGGCACCCAGGCCACGCCCAGCCCCGCCGACACCAGGTTGACGATGGTCTGCATCTGGATGGCCTCTTGCGCCACCTGGGGTGACCGGCCCGCCGCGTGGTACAGGCCGAAAATGGCGTCATGCAGCGACGGCACGATGCGCCGCGGAAAGATCACCAGCGGCTCAGCCAGTGCCTTGGCCAGAGACAGCGTCGGCGCGGTGGCCAGCGGATGATGATCGGGCAGCGCCAGTACCAGCGGCTCCCGCGTGACCCGAGTGTGCTGCAGGCCTGCGGGCACAAAGCCCGGCGAGTGCAGCATGAAGCCGGCGTCAATCTCGCCGCGCGCCAGCGCCTGCAACTGCACGTCGCCCGTGGCCTCAATCAGGTCCAGCGCCACACCCGGGCTGTGTTCGCGAAATGCCCGCACCCACTGCGGCAGCAGCGCAAAACCGACGGTGGACACGAAAGCCAGCCGCAGCCGCCCCACCTCACCTGCCGCCGCCGCGCGCGCCTGGGCCGGCAGGGCCCGGGCCCGTGCCAGCAGCTCGCATGCCAGCGGCAACAAGGCGATGCCCGCCGCCGTCAGCGCCACGCTGCGCTTGGTGCGGTCAAACAGGCGCACGCCCAGCAGCCGCTCCAGCAAGGCGATGGCCTGGGTCAGCGGCGGCTGCGTCATGTGCAGGCGGCGCGCAGCGTGGCCGAAGTGAAGTTCTTCGGCCACCGCCACAAACTGGCGCCACAGGCGCAATTCGATGACCGGCTCATTCATATGCATCGCATATTAATACAGGCCTATAAATAGATTGGACGCACGGCCAGACCCCGGCGCATACTCTCGGCTGCAATCCACTCCATTCCCGAAGAGACCTACACGCCATGGCCGACACCAAAGTCATCAAGATCAACGCCCGTTCCGCCACCATCGTCGAAGGCAAGTCGCGCGCGCCCAACCGCTCGATGTACTACGCCATGGGCTACCAGGAAAGCGACTTCAAGAAGCCCATGGTTGGCGTGGCCAACGGCCACAGCACCATCACCCCCTGCAACAGCGGCCTGCAGAAGCTGGCCGACGCCGCCATTGCCGGCATTGAAGAGGCCGGTGGCAATGCGCAGGTGTTCGGCACACCCACCATTTCAGACGGCATGGCCATGGGTACCGAAGGCATGAAGTACAGCCTGGTCAGCCGTGAAGTCATCAGCGACTGCATCGAGACCTGCGTGCAGGGCCAGTGGATGGACGGCGTGCTGGTCGTTGGCGGCTGCGACAAGAACATGCCTGGCGGCCTGATGGGCATGCTGCGCGCCAATGTGCCGGCCATCTATGTGTACGGCGGCACCATCCTGCCGGGCAAGTGGAAGGGCCAGGACCTGAACATCGTGAGCGTGTTCGAGGCCGTGGGCCAGAATGCCGCCGGCAACCTGAGCGATGCCGACCTGCGCGAGATTGAAATGCGCGCCATTCCGGGCACCGGCTCGTGCGGCGGCATGTACACGGCCAACACCATGTCCTCGGCCTTTGAGGCGCTGGGCATCAGCCTGCCCTACTCCAGCACCATGGCCAACCCGCATGACGAGAAGATGAACTCGGCCAAGGAGTCCGCCAAGGTGCTGATCGAGGCGATCAAGAAGGACATCAAGCCGCGCGACATCGTGACCAAGAAGGCCATCGAGAACGCG
>CAZUJD010000360.1:0-3093 GCA_964620025.1 uncultured Ramlibacter sp.
GCCGATCTGCTTGGACAGGCTGTTGCGCTGGGCCTGCAGCTCTTCGGTGCGGGTCTGGATGGTCTTGCGTTCGGTCTCCAGCGCAGCGAACGCGGACACGTCCAGGAAGGCTTGCGGGTTCTTGCGGGTTTGCAGCGCGGCCTCGACCGAAGCCAGGTCTTTTCGTAACAGTGTGATATCGAGCATGGCTGAATTTTAGTGGGCGGGGCTTTCGGGGGTAGCATGGCAGCACGCAACCGTTCGGGAGATCACCATGCAGATCGAACCCTACCTGTTCTTTGACGGCAACTGCGAAGCGGCCCTCACGTTCTACGCCCAGTGCCTGGGCGGCCAGATCACGCTGTTGCGCCGGTTTGACGGCTCTCCCATGGAAGCCCAGCTCAGCCCCGACTGGAAAAACAAGGTCATGCACGCCACGCTGGAGGCCAACGGCCACCGCTTCATGGCCAGCGACCGCATGCCGGGTCAGCCGTTCGCGGGGCATGCGGGGTTTTCGATGTCGGTCAACATCCCCCAGGACACCGCGCGGGCCGAGGCCGTGTTCAAGGCGCTGGCCGCCGGCGGCATTGTGACCATGCCGTTGGCCGAGACCTTCTGGGGCGCACGCTTTGGCATGTTGGTGGACAAGTTTGGCGTGGGGTGGATGGTCAATTGCGACTTGACTGGGTAGGCAACATAAATTCAAACTCCCGATCAAAGCGCCCCCTGGAAAAGTACGAGAGAGTTGCCGGCAGTTTCCGGTCAAGGTCTCAACTACCTTCTCAAAGAAATCAGGATTCACCGCCAGAAGTTGGGCCTTTTCACTTTCGGAAAGCGTTCGACTTGTAGGTCGGCCTTCGATCGAGATGTCATTCAGGATTCTCCACTCGCGCTGCCTGTAGTACGCGAGCGCTTCGGTGTACTTTGAATTGTGAGTTGGCACGAATAACTGGGCCAGACCGCGAATAGAGGCTGACAAAGCGAACAAGCCACGATAGTTCTTATCGACGTGATTCAAGAATCGCAGCGTACTTGCTGTGTCAAGCCACACTTGCTCTCCATTTTCAGCTTGGGTGAGGCAGGTGGGATTGTTTTGATTGGATACGGCTAGTTGCTTTCGAAGCTGGTCTAAGGCCTGCAGCAACTGATTTGTTTCAGCAAGCCGACAGATCAAGGTTGCAGACAAATTTGTAAGGCCGGGAGCGCCCTTTACCATTTCTGGGAAGTAGAAAACCGGCATCGCTCCCATCTGCATCGCAGCATCATGAGACCACTCGATCGAAAAGTTTCCGAATAACCTCGAGTGTTCGTGGAGATCGGTCTCTTCAATATCAGTGAGACAGAACCTCTTCTGGCCTAACCGGAGGGTCGCCTCTTTTCCGTCAGCGTAGCTCTCATCAAAAGAAATGAGCTCGGGCGCAAAAACGAGACCAACCTCAATCACGGATTTCAAGATGTCAAGGCCAAATTCAATTGGGTCTTTTTTCGGTGGACAAGCACGAGGAAAACTGTGATACGCAGGCATCTTGAGTCCTTAAAGGATTGGGGCGTGACTATCAAATCCCCACTAAATCTGCGCACATCAGAACAGCGTCTAAGCCAGCGTCGCCGGGTCCACGTTGGCGCCGCAGATCACCAGGCACACGTTTTCATCCGCACGCGGCACATAAACCCCCGTCTGCAAAGCGGCCAGGCCCAATGCCGCAGCGGGCTCCACCGCCAGCTTGAACTCGTCCCACAGCCACAGTTGCGCCGCGCGGATGGCTGCATCGGGCAGCAGCCGCGCGTCTTTCACCTGCTGCCGGGTCACATCCCAGGCGATGGCGCCGATGCGCTTGGCGCCCAGCGAATCGGCAGCAATGCCGCTGACCGCCACATCCACGGGTTGCCCGGCCTCGCGGGCACGGTACAGCGTGGGGGCCAGTTCGGGCTCCAGGGCCACCACACGGGCCTGGCCGGCAAACCATGAGGCGATGCCCGCAATCAGCCCACCGCCGCCCACGCTGACCAACACGCTGCCGGGCAGGCCGCCCTGCGTTTCAATTTCCATCGCCAGCGTGCCCGCGCCGGCCACCACTTCGGGCTGGTCGTAGGCATGGGTCAGCAAGGCACCGGTTTCCTGCTGGCGCGCCAGGCAGGCGGCCAGGGCTTCTGCATAGACCGCCCCGGTCACCACCACGTCGGCGCCCAGCGCCGCCAGTCGGTCACGCTTGGCCTGGCTGGAAACGGCGGGCACAAACACTTCGCAGCGCACGCCCAGCGCGCGCGCCGCCGCCGCCGTGGCAATACCGGCATTGCCGCCGGAAGCCACGATCACACCGCTGGCGGGAATGGGGTTGGCCATCAGGCGGTTGAGCATGCCGCGCGCCTTGAAGCTGCCGCCGGTCTGCAGGTGCTCCAGCTTGAGCCAGACCTGCGCGCAGTCCACACCCAACGCCGCGCCAGGCAACTTCAGCAAGGGGGTTTCGCGCAGAAAGCCCATGGGGCCGGCGCGCAGGCGCTGCGCAGCCTGCCTGATTTCGTCTTGCATCATGCGTCCAGCTTCAGGCCCTTGGGCAGGGGGAATTTGACCGTTTCCTGGATGCCGTCCATCTTGCGCACCGACACGGCCCCCAGTGCCTTGATGCGGTCGATCACCGCACGCACCAGTACTTCGGGCGCCGACGCACCAGCAGTCAGGCCCACGCGCGCCTTGCCGTCGAGCCACTGCGGCTGCAGTTCGTCCGCAGAGTCCACCATGTAGGCGTCCACGCCCAGCTTTCGCGCCAGCTCGGCCAGGCGGTTGCTGTTGGAGCTGGTAGGGCTGCCCACCACGATCAGCAGGTCCACCTGCGGCGACATGACCTTGACCGCATCCTGGCGGTTCTGCGTGGCGTAGCAGATGTCCTGCTGCTTGGGCTCGCGGATGCTGGGAAAGCGCTGGCGCACCGCCGCGCTGATCTCGGCCGCGTCGTCCACGCTCAGCGTGGTCTGCGTCACCACGGCCAGCCGCTCGGTCTGCGACGGCTGGACCTTCGCGACGTCGTCCACGTCTTCCACCAGGTGGATGCCGTGGTCCAGCTGGCCCATGGTGCCCTCCACCTCGGGGTGGCCCTTGTGGCCGATCATGATGAA
>CAZUJD010000361.1:0-3081 GCA_964620025.1 uncultured Ramlibacter sp.
GCCGGGGTGGGTGGGGGTGGGCGCAATGTGCTCCGCGGCCAGCCATTCCTGCACCGACCAGCCGCGGCGAACCGCCGGATGGTCCGCCGCCACGAGGCACACCACCTCGTCGGCAAACAGCCGGCCCAGGTGCAGGTCGCCGGGAGGTTTGAGCCAGTTGCCCACCACCACATCCACGGCGCCCTGAGCCAGCTGCGCCTGGTAGTCCGATGCAGCCGACAACGGATGGATCTCGATGCGGCACAGCGGTGCCTGGGCCTTGATCTGGGCCACCAGCTGGGGCAGGAACAGCGGATCAAGGTAGTCGCTGGCGGCCACCCGGAAGGTGCCAGTCGCTGTCTGCGGGTCAAAACCGCGCACGTCGGTGAACAGCACTTCAGCGGCACGCAGAATGCTTGCACTGGGTTCGATCATGCGCAGCGCGGCGTCGGTGGGCACCATGCCGGAGCCTGAGCGCACCAAAAGCGGATCTCCCGCCAGGTCACGCAGGCGCTTGAGCGCGGCGGACACGGCGGGCTGGTGCATGCCCAGGCGGATGGCGGCACGCGAGACGCTGCGTTCAGTGAGCACGGTGTGCAAGACCCTGATTAAGTGGAGGTCTATCTTGTCGAAAAGCGCTTGGTCTCTCATACCCGGGGTTGCATTCCTGTCATATGGCAATGCTTATGTCGTACCCGCGGGGGCGTTCTACCCTCACAAGCAGTCATAGACCATACTGATTCACATGGACACCAAGACGATTCGATTCATCCGGCGTGGGGAGCAAGTCTGCCTGGGCAATGTACCACCCGGGCGCACGCTGCTGGAAGTGCTGCGCGAGGACCTGGGGTGCACCGGCACCAAGGAGGGCTGCGGCGAAGGCGACTGCGGCGCCTGCACCGTGGTGCTGGGTGAGGCGCACGACGGCAAGGTGGAATACAGGGCCATCAACAGCTGCATCCGCCTGGCTCATTCCATCGACGGCCTGGCCCTGTGGACAGTGGAAGACCTGGCTGGCGACGACGGCACGCTGCACCCGGCGCAGGAGGCCATGGTGCAGTGCCACGGCAGCCAGTGCGGCTTTTGCACGCCCGGTTTTGTGATGAGCCTGTTCGGCATGTACCAGAACCATGTGGCGCAGGGGGAGGCCATCACCCGCGCCATGGCACAGGAGGAACTGTCGGGCAACCTGTGCCGCTGTACCGGTTACCGCCCCATCCTGGACGCAGCGCAGCAGATGCATGCCCTGCCGCCCGCGGCAGTGGATGAAAAGGCACTGCTGGCCCAGCTGGCCGCCATCGGGCCGCACGCTGCGCAGGCCACGGCTTCCTACATGGCCCCGGGCGACCTGAAAAACCTGCTGGCCGCACGGGCAGCCCACCCCGGCGCGCAGATCGTCGCGGGCTGCACCGACGTGGGCCTGTGGGTGACCAAGGCGCACATGCAGTTCGGCCAGGTCCTGGACGTGACACGGGTGAAAGAGCTGCGCCGCGTGGAACGCTACCCACACCACATCGCCATCGGCGCCGCGGTCACGCTGACCGATGCGTTCGCCGCGCTGGTGGCCGACCGGCCGCAGCTCAAGACATTTGCCAACCGCTTTGCCGGCCTGCCCGTGCGCAACTCGGGCACGCTGGGCGGCAACGTGGCCAACGGCTCGCCCATTGGCGACAGCATGCCGCTGCTGATCGCCCTGGGTGCCAACGTGGTGCTGATGTCGGTGCGCGGCCACCGGGAACTGCCGCTGGAGCGGCTTTACACCGGTTACCGCAAGAACGTCATGGCGCCAGACGAGGTGCTGGCGTGGATCAAGGTGCCGTTGCCCGCGGACAATGAATTGCTCAAGGCGTACAAGATTTCCAAACGGTATGACGACGACATTTCCGCCGTGTGCCTGGTGGTGAGCATGAAGTTGGCTCACGGCCACGTCGCTGCCGTGTCCATCGGCGCCGGTGGGGTGGCCGCAACGCCGGTACGCGCCGTGCAGACCCAGGCCGCGCTGCTGGGCCAGCCCTGGACGCAGGAGACGGCCCGCAAGGCCACGGCGGCCCTGCGAGCCGAGTTCCAGCCCATCAGCGACATGCGGGCGTCCGCCGCCTACCGCAGCGAAGTGCTGGGCAACCTGATGCAACGCTTCTGGCTGGAAAGCCAGGGCGTGCAGCAGATCAACCTGGAAAACTTTTCGCTCAAGGAGCCGGCATGAACGCAGCTGAAAAATTCATGCCTCAAGCCGCACCTGCCAGTGGCGTGTCGCGGCCCCATGAAAGCGCGCGCGCCCAGGTGGCGGGCGCCGCACCCTACGTGGACGACATCCCGGAGGTCAAAGGCACGCTGCATGCCGCCCCCATCATGAGCAACATGGCCCATGGCCGCCTGCGCAGCGTGGATGCCACCGCCGCGCTGGCCATGCCCGGCGTGCGCGGCATCGTGCTGGCCCATGACATTCCCGGCGACCCCATCCTGGCCGCGTTCGGGCATGACGAGCCGGTATTTGCAGCCGATCTGGTTCAGCACATCGGCCAGGTGGTGGGAGTGATCGTGGCCGACACGGTCATGCAGGCGCGCCGCGCGGCGCGCAAGGTCAAGCTCGACATCGATCCCCTGCCCGCCGTGCTGACCCCTCGCGAGGCGCATGCCGCCAAAAGCTACGTGCTGCCGCCCGTGACGGTGCGCCGCGGCGAGCCCGAGGCCGCCATGAAAGCGGCACAGCACACGCTCAGCGGCCAGCTGGAGGTGGGCGGACAGGAACACTTCTACCTGGAGGGCCAGATTGCCTATGCGCTGCCGCTGGAGCAGGGCCAGTGGTGGATCTACAGCAGCACGCAGCACCCGGGTGAAATCCAGCACTGGGTGGCCCATGCGCTGCACATCAGCAACAACGCGGTGACGGTGGAATGCCGCCGCATGGGTGGCGGCTTCGGCGGCAAGGAAACGCAGGCCGGCCACCTGGCCGTGTGGGCCGCGCTGGCCGCAAACAAGCTGCAGCGCCCCGTGAAGCTGCGGCTGGATCGCGACGACGACTTCATGATCACCGGCAAGCGTCACCCGTTTGCGTACGACTACACGGTGGGCTTTGACGATACCGGCCTGGTCACCGCGCTG
>CAZUJD010000362.1:0-3038 GCA_964620025.1 uncultured Ramlibacter sp.
TCATGCGGGCACGCCACTTTGCCCCTACCGAGCGCGCCATGCAGTGGCCCGATGCACTGGGCCTGGGCCTGTTCAGCGCCGGCGGCACCCAGATGGCGCTGGCCCAGGGGCAACCGGCCATCGTGGCGGTATTGATGGGCGTGGTCACGGCCGTGTTTGGTGGTGTGCTGCGCGACATGGTGTGCAACGAAATTCCCAGAGCCTTCCGCGACCACCAGCCCTACGCCGTGTGTGCTTTTGCGGGTGGCTGGGTGCTGGTCGGCACCCAATGGCTGGGGCTGGGCGACAGTTGGGGCCTGCTGCTGGGCGCGCTCACGGCCACCAGCCTGCGCGGGCTGTCCATCCTGACGGACTACCGCCTGCCGCAGTGGTCGTCCGGCCCGCCGCCGCACTGACAGCCCGGGCTCGCTGACGCATTTCGCAACACTCGTAAGGCATGTATTGGCGACGACAACTTCGCCAAAGACTTCGCTCCAAGATCGGGCTCCCACAACGAAGGAGACCACGATGCGAGCCACGAAAGTGCCCCAGCAGTCGCGCGATGAGGAAGCGGCCACCGAAGCGGCCACCCCGCCGAGCCTGCATCGGCGAACCCTGCTGACCTATGCCATTTCAGCCCCCGCGCTGACGGTGGCGGCAGGCTTTGGACTGATGCCGGCCACGGCCGCAGCGGCATTGCCGCTGACACCGGCTGATTCGGTGGACTTTTATGACATTGGCGATTCGCTGGCACAGACGGCGCTGCCGACCATGCCGCTGGTGAAGCTGGAGATTGGCAGCGACGGCCGCGTGCGCCTGGACCTGCCGCGGCTGGAATCCGGCCAGGGCATAGCCACCGCCTGCGGGATGATGGTGGCCGAAGAGCTGGATGTGCCGCTGAGCATGGTGGACGTGACGTCCGCCGACGCCCGGCCCGAGCTGGTGTTCAACCAGATTTCCGGCGGTTCCGCGGCGGTGCGCTGTTTTGACCTGGCACTGCCCCTGATGGCCGCCGCCGCGCGCGCCAAGCTGCTGCTGGCAGCGTCCAGCCTGTTTGGTGTGTCGCCCTCTTCCCTGTCGGTGAACGCCGGTGTGGTGACCACTTCCGACGGCCGCAGCACCACCTATGCCGCGCTCAGCGCGCAGGCCTCGCTGCTGCCGGCGCCGTCGGGGGTGGTGCCCAAATCGCCCTCGCAGTACAAGGTGATTGGCACCGCCGGGCGGCGCCTGGATGCCATGGACATCGTCACGGGCAAAAAGAAATTCACCATGGACGTGGACGTGCCCAACGCCAAGCCCACCATGCTGCGCATGCCATCGCAGATTCGCGGTACGGTGGTGGCGGTGAACAACCTGGGCGCAGTCAAGGCCATGCCCGGTGTGCTGGATGTGGTGGTCATTCCCGGTGGGGGCACCATTGTTGCCAACCCGCCGGGTGTGGCGGTAATGGCTGAGACCTTTGGCCAGGCCTATGCCGCCTGCCTGGCGCTCAACATCACCTGGGGCGACGGCCCGCTGGCGGGCCAGTCAGACGCCACCATCCAGGCCGAACTGAAGAAGTCCATCCTGCCGTTGCCGGCGCCGCCATTGGGCTCGCTGACGGTGCAGGGGGAGTTCCAGTTCGCTGCGGCCGCGCACGTGCCGCTGGAGGTGGAATGCGCGATTGCCGATGTACGCCCTGACGGCGCTGAAATCTGGGCCGGCCTGCAGTCGCCGATCATCACGCAGCAGGCGATTGCCATCGACCTGGGGCTGCCGCAGGACAGGGTGAAGGTGCATGTGGTGTCTGCCGGCGGCTCATTCGGGCGCCGCCTGTTCTGGGACCCGGTGCAGGTGGCCGTGCAGGTGTCCAGGCTGACCGGGCGCATCTGCAAGCTGATGTACCACCGCACCGACGACATCCGCCAGACCCGGCTGCGCCCGCCGCAGTACCACCGGGTGCGCGCCACGCTGCTGCTGGGACAGGTGGTGGCCTATGACCAGCAGATCGCCGCCGTGCGGCTGGATGCGCGCCACGGCTTCGGTGAAATCTCCACCGCAATGGGCGGCTCGCTGCCGCCGGCGGTGGCCAACACCGTGGGCAACATGGGCTACGAGCAGTTCTTCTTCAAGACCATGGTGGCCTCGCCCTACAACTACGGCGTGAGCACCAAGGTGCTGACGCCGCTGGCGCTGGACATGAACACGGTGTCCTACCGCTCGGTGCACATCATGCCGGCGCGCACGGCCGAGGAAATCATCACCGACGAGATCGCGCGCACCATGAAGAAGGACCCGGTTGCCTTCCGGCTGGAATACGCCCGCCAGGAGCGCGCCAAGGCCTGCCTGCGCAAGGTGGCCCAGCTGGCGAACTGGGGCAAGTCCATGCCCGCAGGTTTTGCACAGGGCTGCAGCCTGCACCAGGAATCGCGCTCGTTCTGCGCCGCCGTGGTGGAGGTGGACGCACGCGACCCCGGCAACGTGAAAGTGACCAAGGCGGTGATTGCCATCGACGTGGGCAAGCCCATCAACACGCTGGGCATTGACGCGCAGATCCAGAGCGCGCTGAGCGAGGCCATCGCGCTGGTGCTCAACGCCGGGCTGACGATCCGCGAGGGACTGCCCATCGAGTCGAGCTACGGCAACTACCGCTTCACCAAGATGAAGGACTACCCGAAAGACGTGCAGGTGATCATCATGCCCAACGTGGGTGACGCCGTCGGTGGGCTGGGAGAGGTCGGCCTGTCGGTTGCTGCGGGCGCCATCGCCAACGCCTACGCACGCGCCACCGGCATCAAGCCGCGCAAGTTCCCGCTGAACGCGCAGCCCGAGTATGTGCAGACGCCGCCCGGCGAGCTGCCTGCCCCCGTCTTTGTTTCCTGAAAGGAGCCGCTTGTGGCCAACTACAACCTCAAAGTCAACGGCGCGGATGTGAATGTGGAAGCGCCTGCCAACCTGGCGCTGCTGTGGGTGCTGCGGGACATACTGGGCATCACCGGGCCGAAGTACGGCTGCGGCGTCAACGTCTGCAAGGCCTGCACCTGCCTGGTCAACGGCAAGGCGGTGCAGACCTGCGTGAC
>CAZUJD010000363.1:0-3028 GCA_964620025.1 uncultured Ramlibacter sp.
GGCCGACAGTGCGGCGCGCCACAGCACCGGCTCCGCCCCCATGACGTCAGCCACTGCCCCAACCGCGGGCACTCGCTTGTGCGAGCCAACATGTATCGCAACCTCTCTTCTGTTCTTCAGCTCGCCGGAGTGGGGGGTCAAATCCAGGCCCCCCTCTTCACCCCGGTGGGGGTGAAGAGGGGCGGGGGGGTGAAGGGGGGGACGGCGAGGTTAAACCCCATCCAACAAAACAAGAGAGAACAGAAATGACACCTTTCATCAGACTCCACCCCGCCGACGACGTATTGATAGCCAGAAGCCAGCTGGTAGGCGGCACCAAAGCTGAAAACGTCACCATCAAGGGCCTGATCCCCCCCGGCCACAAAGTGGCCACCAGGGACATCGCCACCGGCGAACCGGTCCGCCGGTACAACCAGATCATCGGCTTCGCCACCAAACCGATTGCGGCCGGCGACCATGTGCACACCCACAATCTGGGCGTGGGCGACAAGGGCGGGGACTTTGCGCGCGACTATGCTTTCGGTGCCGACGTCAAGCCACAGCCGCACAGGAAGGAAGCCACCTTCATGGGCATCCAGCGCGAGGACGGCCGCGTGGCCACGCGCAACTACATCGGCATCCTGTCCAGCGTCAACTGCTCGGCCACGGCGGCGCGGGCGATTGCCGATCACTTCTCGCGCCAGACCAACCCGGCTGCACTGGCCGATTACCCGATGGTGGATGGCGTGGTGGCACTGACGCACGGCACGGGCTGCGGCATGGACACCGAAGGGATGGGCATGCAGATCCTGGAGCGCACGCTCGCGGGCTATGCCACGCACGCCAACTTCTGGGGCGTGCTGGTGGTCGGCCTGGGCTGCGAGGCCAACCAGATCAACGCCTGGCTCGCCCACAGCAGCCTGCGCGAAGGCGACACGCTCAAGGTATTCAACATCCAGGACACGGGCGGCACCCGCAAGACTGTGGAAAAGGGCATCGCACTCATCCAGGAGATGCTGCCGCGCGCCAATGCCGTCAAGCGTGAGCCCTGCAGTGCTTCGCACATCACCATCGGCCTGCAGTGCGGTGGCTCCGACGGCTACAGCGGCATCAGCGCCAACCCGGCGCTGGGTGCTGCAGTGGACCTGCTGGTGGCCCACGGCGGCACGGCCATCCTGAGCGAGACGCCCGAGGTCTATGGTGCCGAGCACCTGCTGACACGCCGCGCGGTCAGGAAGGAAGTGGGCGAAAAACTCATCACCCGCATCAAATGGTGGGAGGAATACACCCGCATCAACAACGGCGAAATGAACAACAACCCCTCTCCGGGCAACAAGGCCGGCGGCCTGACCACCATCCTGGAAAAATCGCTGGGTGCGGTGGCCAAGGGCGGCACCACCAACCTGGAGGCGGTGTACGAATATGCAGAGCCGGTCACGGCCAATGGCTTTGTGTACATGGACACTCCGGGCTACGACCCGGTGAGCGCCACAGGCCAGGTGGCCGGCGGGGCCAACCTGATCTGCTTTACCACCGGACGCGGCTCGGCCTATGGTTGCGCGCCCTCGCCTTCGCTCAAGCTCGCCACCAACAGTGCGCTGTGGCAGCGTCAGGAAGAAGACATGGACATCAACTGCGGCGAAATCATCGACGGCAAGGCGTCCATCCAGGAGATGGGTCAGCGCATTTTCGAACTGGTGCTGGCCACGGCGTCCGGCGAGCCGTCCAAGAGTGAGCGCCATGGCTACGGACAGAACGAGTTCGTGCCCTGGCAGGTCGGCGCCGTGATGTAACCCCTGCCCCATCCTTCCATGTCACACACACTTTCCGCCACCGACCTGACGGCACGCGTTGCCGCCATCATCACCGCTGCCGGCAGCACGCCCGAAGAAGCCCAGACCGTGGCCGCCAACCTGGTGCTGGCCAACCTGAGCGGGCACGACTCGCATGGTGTGGGCATGGTGCCGCGCTATGTGGATGCCGTGCTGGAGGGCGGCCTGAAACCCAACACCGATGTACGCACCCTGCTGGACACAGGCACGCTGCTCACACTGGACGGCCAGCGCGGCTACGGCCAGGTGGTGGGCGCGCAGGCCATGGCGCTGGGCATGGAGCGGGCCAGGACGCACGGCAGCTGCATCATGACGCTGGCCAACGCGCACCACCTGGGCCGCATCGGCCACTTTGCCGAAATGGCGGTTGCTCAGGGCCTGGTCTCCATCCATTTTGTCAATGTGCTTTCACGCCCCGTGGTGGCGCCGTATGGCGGCGGCGATGGGCGCTTCGGCACCAATCCCTGTTGTATCGGTGTGCCCCTGGGGGACGATCCGCCCTTCATTCTCGACTTTGCGACCAGCCGCGTGGCGCAGGGCAAGATGCGCGTGGCCCACAACGAAGGTCGCCGGGTCGAGCCCGGCACGCTGATTGATGAGCACGGCCGCCCCACCACCGACCCGGGCGTTGTGGTGGTGCCGCAGTCCAACGGCCTGTTCGGTGCCCTGATGGCCTTCGGCGAACACAAGGGTTACGGCATGGCCGTGGCCTGCGAACTGCTGGGGGGCGCGCTGACGGGTAGCGGCACCTGGCACCGCCCCGCCGACCAGGCCCGCGCCGTGGTCAACGGCATGCTCACCATCCTGATTGACCCGGCGCGCCTGGGCACCCGGGATACGTTCTTGCAGGAGGCCGGCGCCTTCGTGGACTGGCTGCGTCAAAGCCCTGCAGCGGCCGACTCGGACGGCGTGCAGTTGGCGGGTGAGCCCGAGCGCGAGGCCCGCGTCCAGCGCGCCCAGGCCGGCATCACCATTGACGACCAGACCTGGGCCGAGATCGAACAGGCGGGCCAGAAGGCCGCCCGCACCTAGGCACCCGGTTCGGGTCAGAGCATCCGGGCGAGGCTGGCTTCCAGGTGCTCGGAGGGCATGCGCTTGAAGCCCGAGCGTGCAAAACGCTGCAGGCGGCCCACCACAAAGGAAGTCAGCAGCGACGCATGCACCTGCGCCTGCACGCTGGGCGTGGCCGCGCCGTCGCCCTGCGCAGCGTCGCGCAG
>CAZUJD010000364.1:0-3013 GCA_964620025.1 uncultured Ramlibacter sp.
CGGCCAGGGGGGGTACGCCGCCGTGGCCAAGCGTGTGGCGTTCCAGCCCGAATTTGACTGGCAGGTCCGTTGCCTGTCGTCGCTGGCCGCGCATCATGCGCCCGCCGACCACCTGGCCTGAAGCGCACCTTCACGCACTGCCGCGGAAAAGAATAGCCCTCTGAATAGCCATGTCCTCAGGTGACTGGCACCTGTGCAGTACTGCATCAGTGAAGGCATCAACCCCAACGACCAGCATCCCGGGACCCTGTGCACACCGCCGCAGGCCACGCGCCGCTGCGGCCGCATGGACTTGGTGCGCCGGCTGCAGAAGTGTGGCGCGAAAGAGCCGTGTCAACCCTTCTGGTGGCGCTGGTTGCCCGTCTGGCCTTTGGGAAACGGAGTTCATGCTGCAATAATCCCGCGCAGGCAAGCCGCACTTTCGACGTACAGCGGCCCGCCCCACAATAAATGAAAGCGGAGATGCGCCATGCTCACTGACGCGGAAAAACGGCTCCTGAAAGACACCTGGCGGCTGGTGGTGCCCATCATGGAGACGGCCTCGGACCTGTTCTACAAGCGGCTGTTCGAGCTGCAGCCCGCGTACCGCGACCTGTTCCCGCCCGACATGACCGCGCAAAAGCGCAAGCTCATGACCACGCTGGCCTTTGTCGTCAAGAGCGCCGACTGGGCTGCCGACGACTGGGCCGATGACGTGGGCAAGGACGACGACCTGTTCCTCGTGGTGCTGGCCCTGGGCCGCCGCCACGGCATGCTCTACAAGATCCCTGAAGACGCCTACCCCGTGGTGGGCGACGCCCTGCTGTGGACCCTGAACATGGGCCTGGGCCAGGCGTTCACCGACGAAGCCCGCGCCGTGTGGGCCAAGCTGTACGGCCTGCTGTCGTCCATCATGGTGATGGGCACTCGCCAGGCGGCCACTGCCTGATCGCCGGGGGAAACAACCATGCAAAACCAGGCTACATACGTTCCCACCGGTTTCGGCGCCAATGACGTGCAGATCATGGCCGGTACCTTTGACGAGTTTTCCTTTGACGACGTGGTCCAGGTGCTGGGCCTGAGCCGGCAGTGCCTGCGCCTGCTGATCCGCCGCGGCGAGGTCGCCTTCAGCGAAGTGCTGCTCAAGGCCGGCCAGGTGCTCGAAGCCCGAATGCCCACGTCGTCCGACCCCGACAACGTGTTCAAGGCCCTGTTCGGCACGGCGGTGCAGGGTTCGGGGCTGTCGTTTGCCGTGTACCACACCGAGCCGACCGGGCCGTTCCCCATGCCGCGCTGCCGCCTGCAGGAGGTCTATGAACGCGTCAAGGCCACCGGCCAGGGCGCGGCGGCGCTGGCGTCGGCGGTGATCCGCCAGGCCGGCGGCGCCGGCACCGATGCCACGCTGCGGCTCAGTGATGTGCCGGCCCGCGAGCCGGCAGCCCCCGCTGCACCGCGCACCGGCGCGTCGGCTGCGCAGGCCCGCCCGGGCGCCAGCGGCCCGTTTGGCTTTGCGCCGTCGCAGGTTTCGCCCGAAGCGCTGGGCAAGGCAGTTGCGGCCCAGCTGCAACCGCTGGTGCGCGAGGAAATGGCCGCGGTGCTGGCGCAGGTGCAGGCCCAGGCCCAGACCCTGAACACGCTGGACGGCCGGCTGCAATCGTTGCCGCCGCTGGTGGCCGCAGAACTGCGCGCCGCACTGGCGCACCATGAACGCACCGCCGCCGCCAAGGCGCCGCCACCGGCTGCCGCCGGCCTGCGCGGCGTGCTCATCGCCATGGGCGTGGGCATGGTCGTGCTGCTGGTGGCAGTGGTGGCGCTGGCGGTCAAAGCGCTGCGCTGACGCGCATGCCAGGCTCGGGCGTCGATCCCGTCATCGCGGGCCGCTACCTGGTGCGGCACGCTCTGGGCGTGGGCGGCATGGCCGACGTGGTGGCCGCTGACGACCTGGAAACCGGCGAGCTGGTGGCGGTCAAGGTGCTGCACCAGGCCGTGGAAGAAGCCGCGCTGGACCGCCGCCTGCTGCAGGAGCTTCTGTCCACCGCGCAGGTCATTCACCCCAACCTGGTCGCCATCCTGGATTTTGGCGTTGCAACGGGTTCGCGGCGTCCTTTCTTTGTGATGGAGCTGCTCAGCGGTGCTGACCTGGCAACCTACCTCAGCCAGTACGGCAGCTGCGCCGCCGACTGGTTCATTCCGTTGTTCTGCGACGCCCTGGACGGGCTGGACGCCGTGCACAGCCGCGGCATCGTGCACAAGGACATCAAGCCGGCCAACCTGTTCCTGGACCAGAAGGACCAGGAGCCGCCGCGCCTGCGCATCACCGATTTCGGCATTGCCCACCACATGCAGCGCTCGCGCGTCACCCAGGAAGGCGGCATGGCCTGCACGCCGCGCTACACCCCGCCCGAGTATTTCGCCGCGGGCGAGGTGGCGCCGCCGTCTGACGTGTACCAGATGGGCCTGGTGCTGGCCGAATGCCTGCTGGGCTGGCCCATGGTGGAAGAGGGCCCGTTTGCCACTGTGGCATTTGCCCATGCGCGCGGCAGCCTGCGCCTGCCGCCCGGCCTGGCCATGAGCCCGATGGGCCAGGTACTGGGCTGCGCGCTGGCCTTGCGCGCGCGCGACCGCTTTGCCTCGGCGGGCGAATTCGCGGCGGCCCTGCGCGGCATCGACCTGGAGGCCGCGGGTGCATCGATCGAGCTGCATGCCGCCCTGTACCGGCGGCGCATCGAGGCCGGCTGACAGGCGGCTGGCTGCGGCGGCCTCCAATCGGCTAGAGTCGCCGGATGGAATGGCTTCACCTCATGATTGACCGGCACCCCCGGCGCGCCATGGTTCTGGGCAAGGCCGTGTTCCTGGCCGGCAGCATTGCCGTGCTGGGCGCGGTGTTCGCGCGGGCCGAACTGATGGCGGTGAACGGCGAGCGGCAGGCGGCCAAGCTGCCCGTGATCCGCACGCTGGCCGAGGCGTTTCCCCAGCACCCTACCGCGCTGGTGCCCGAAGGCCCCGTGGGTTATGCATTGTCGGCCATGCTGGT
>CAZUJD010000365.1:0-3009 GCA_964620025.1 uncultured Ramlibacter sp.
CATGATCCCGCTGTCGCGCAGCGTGTTCTGGGGCCCGATGGCGGTGGCCATCATGGGTGGGCTGATTGTGGCCACGGTGCTGACCCTGCTGGCGCTGCCGGCGATGTATGCGGCCTGGTTCAGGGTACGGCGCCTTGCTTGACGAGAAAGTAATTCAATAGCATTATTTCTCGGATGAATCCAATTCGCCAAAAGAAAGCCCGCCACGGCAATTACTTTTACAACGTCAACGACACCTACGTCGGGCGCTCCATTCACCTCTATGGCGAATGGTCGGAAGCGGAAGTCCATCTTTTTGCCCAGATCGTGCGGCCCGGTGACGTGGTGCTGGAGGCGGGTTCGAACATCGGCACGCACACCGTGGCGTTGTCCCGGCTGGCCGGGAAATCGGGGCGGGTGCATGCGTTCGAGCCCCAGGACCACTCGCATCAGGTGCTGTGCGCCAACCTGATCAGCAATGGCTGTCTGAACACCTGGGTCTACCAGAGCGCGCTGGGCGCGCAGAATGGCTTTGCGGACATGCCGGAGTTCAATATTGAGGCGCCGGACAATTTCGGCTGCGCCAGCTTCCTGCACAAAAACCTTATTACCCGCCAGGTGCCCATTCGCACCGTGGACAGCCTGAGCCTTGAGCGGCTGGACTTCATGAAAGTCGATATCGAGGGCTTTGAGTTCGAGCTGTTGTCGGGCTGCCAGGAGACATTGCGCCGTTGCCGTCCGGTGGTATTTATCGAAACGGTAGGCCCGGCTGGCGACAACAGCGTGGCCCTGCGCGATCATTTCATTGCATTGGGCTACCAATGCTGGCACTACATCACGCCGCTGTTCAACCCGCAGAACTTCGATGGCTGGCCCCACGATGAATTTCCGGGTATTTGGTCCATCGACATGCTGTGCGTGCCTGACGGTCGTGCCGTAGTAACTGGCCTGAACGATGCAGCTCACCATCCCACGCATTGCGACAACCCGGAGCAATGGCGTGGTGCCCGGTTCGAGCGGGCAGCCACCACAGATTAGAATACGCGGTTGACCTATCGAAGGTAGCCGGTTCCCATCCGGCGGCTTTCGCACTGCATCACCTGAACCGCGCGGGTGGCGAAATTGGTAGACGCACCAGGTTTAGGTCCTGACGCCAGCAATGGTGTGGGGGTTCGAGTCCCCCCCCGCGCACCAGAAGACACAGATTTACCTCAAGAGAGAACCATCATGGCCGTGAACGTAGAAACCCTCGAGAAGCTCGAACGCAAGATCACCCTGACGCTGCCCGTCAACGTGATCCAGTCGGAAGTCGATACCCGCCTGAAAAAGCTGGCGCGTTCCGTCAAGATGGACGGCTTTCGTCCCGGCAAGGTGCCGATGAACGTGGTGGCCCAGCGCTATGGCTATTCGGTTCACTACGAAGTGATGAATGACAAGGTGGGCGAGGCTTTTGCCGTTGCCGCCAACGAGGCCAAGCTGCGTGTGGCCGGCCAGCCCCGCATCACCGAAAAGGAAGAGGCCCCTGAAGGCGAACTGGCTTTTGATGCCGTGTTTGAGGTCTATCCCGATGTCAAGATCGGCGATCTGGCCACGGCCGAAGTCGAGAAGATCACCGCCGAAGTCAGCGACGCCGCCATCGACAAGACGCTGGACATCCTGCGCAAGCAGCGCCGCACCTTTGCCCAGCGCGCGCAGGACGCTGCCGCCCAGGACGGCGACCGCGTGACGGTGGACTTTGAGGGCAAGATCGACGGCGAGCCCTTCCAGGGCGGCAAGGCCGAGGCCTTCCAGTTCCTGGTCGGCGAAGGCCAGATGCTCAAGGAGTTCGAAGAAGCCGTGCGCGGCATGAAGTCCGGCGAAAGCAAGACGTTCCCGCTGGCCTTCCCCGCCGACTACCACGGCAAGGACGTGGCCGGCAAGACGGCTGACTTCCTGGTCACCGTTACCAAGATCGAAGCCGCCCACCTGCCCGAAGTGAATGCAGCCCTGGCCAAGTCGCTGGGCATTGCAGACGAAACGGTCGAAGGCCTGCGCGCCGACATCAAGAAAAACCTCGAGCGCGAAGTCAAGTTCCGCGTGCTGGCCCGCAACAAGAACGCCGTGATGGACGCCCTGGTGGCCAAGGCCGAGCTGGACCTGCCGAAGTCCAGCGTGCAGGCCGAAGTCGACCGGATGATTGAAAGCGCCCGTGCCGACCTCAAGCAGCGTGGCATCAAGGACGCCGACAAGGCCCCGATCCCTGACGACGTGTTCCGCCCGCAGGCCGAGCGCCGCGTGCGCCTGGGCCTGGTGGTGGCAGAGCTGGTTCGTACCAACGAACTGCATGCCAAGCCCGAGCAGGTCAAGGCCCATGTGGAAGAACTGTCGGCCAGCTATGAGAAGCCCGCGGACGTGGTGCGCTGGTACTACAGCGATAACCGCCGTCTGGCCGAAGTCGAGGCCATCGTCATTGAAAACAATGTGACCGAATTCGTGCTGTCCAAGGCCAAAACCGTGGACAAGACGATCTCGTTTGACGAACTGATGGGCCAGCAGGGCTGACCTGCACTGAACCATGCCGGTGGGGCTTGTGCGGGCTTGCAGTCCGTCGCACAGGCCCCATCTGTTTTTTTGGATACAGTAAAGGCTGAACGGAGCAAACAATGAGCGCACTTGATACCCAGGCCCTCGGCATGGTCCCGATGGTCATCGAACAGTCTGGCCGCGGCGAGCGGTCCTATGACATTTACTCGCGGCTGCTCAAGGAGCGCGTGATTTTCCTGGTGGGCGAGGTCAACGACCAGACCGCCAACCTCGTGGTGGCCCAGCTGCTGTTCCTGGAGAGCGAGAACCCTGACAAGGACATCTCCTTCTACATCAACTCCCCCGGCGGCAGTGTTACCGCAGGCATGGCGATTTACGACACCATGAACTTCATCAAGCCGGACGTGTCCACGCTGTGCTGCGGTTTTGCAGCGAGCATGGGGGCCTTCCTGCTGGCGGCCGGCGCCAAGGGCAAGCGTTTTTCGCTGCCCAACTCCAAGATCATGA
>CAZUJD010000366.1:0-2973 GCA_964620025.1 uncultured Ramlibacter sp.
GGGATGGTCAGCGTGCCGTTGACCGAACTCATGTTGATGATGCTGCCCCGGCCGGCTTTGGCCATCTCGCGCGCCACGGCCTGGCCCACCAGGAAGGAACCCTTGAGGTTCACGCGCAGCACGGCGTCAAAGTCGGCTTCTGTCACTTCGAGGAAATCGCTGGCCTTGAAGATGCCGGCGTTGTTGACCAGGATGTCGATGCGGCCGTGTCGGGACATGACGGAAGCGACCAGCGCATCGACCTGGGCCTTGTCGCCCACGTCGCAGCGCACATACAGTGCCCCGAGTTCTGCGGCCAGCTTCTGGCCCGGCAGGTCGGCCATGTCGGCGATGACCACCTGCGCGCCGTCCTGCGCAAAACGGCGCACGCAGGCCTCACCGATGCCCTGCGCTCCGCCCGTGACGATGGCCACGCGATCGCGCAAGCCAAAAGAAATCTGCTGTGTCATGCGCGGATGATACCGGCGTACCCTGCGGCAAATTCCGCCGCGCTGGTGCCCACCTGGGCCGCCGTCATGCCGGGTTGGTACAGCGCCGAGCCGATGCCAAAGCCGTCCGCACCGGCCGCCCGGTACGCCGCCATGTTGGCCAGCGAGATGCCGCCCACAGGGAACACCCGGGTGCCCTGGGGCAGCACGGCGCGCAGCGCCTTGACCACGGCCGGCGAGACCATCTCGCCGGGAAACAGCTTGAGCCCGCTGGCGCCTGCGTCCAGCGCGGCAAATGCCTCGGTAGGTGTCATGACGCCTGGCAGGCAGACCATGCCCAGGCGTGCGGCTTCGCGTACTACCTCGGCGTTGAAATTGGGCGACACGATCAGCTGGCCGCCGGCAGCCTGCACCTCGCGCACCTGCTGGGCGTGCAAAACGGTGCCCGCGCCCACCAGCGCCTGCGGGTGCTGGGTGGCCAGTGTGGCAATGCTTTGCAGCGGCTGTGGGGAATTGAGTGGAACCTCCACCAGCTGCCAGCGCGCGTTGGTGAGTGCGGCGCCGACGGCCGGGGCTTCGGCCGGCGTCAAACCGCGCAGGATGGCCACCAGCGGCAGCGATTGCAGGGCATGGGCCAGTTTGTCGTGCGGTGTCATGGGGCGTCCTTCAATGTCTGTGCGATGGCCCACAGGCCCTGCCAGGTGGCTTGGGCGCCGATGTGCTGCGTGGCGATGCCGCAGTGGGCCAGGGCCCGGTCGTAGCGCTGCGTCAGCGCAGGTGCGCCCATCACCACCACGCTGCTGGCCTGGGGTGCCTGCGCACGCAGCTCTTCGCCAATGACCAGGCCGGACAGGTAGCTGGGCAGTGCGGCCGCGGACAATCTTTCAAACAGTGACAGTGTGCGTGCGCTGAAGGCCGAGCCCATCAGGCTGGCGGCCTGCAGCGCATGGTCCACGCCCTGGTCGAACGCGGCGATGTCCAGTTCACCATCCTGCGCCGGCAGGGTGCGCGACAGGATGGAATGCTGGCGCAGCAGGGCATAGAACTCACCCGTCATCCAGGTGGCAAAGTGCTCAATGCGGCCCTGGCGCACGGTGACCCATTTGCTGTGGGTGCCAGGCAGGACCACCGTGGCGTCCTGCAGGCCCAGCAACCGCAGTGCACCGAACACCTGCACTTCCTCGCCGCGCATCACGTCGGGCACACCGTCATGCTCGCAGCTCATGCCGGGCACGATGGCGACGCGGCCCGGCTCCACCCAGGCCAGCTGCTGCGCGATGTCGTCAAAGCCGGCGGGACAGGGGCAGTAGGGCGCCTCCAGCCAGCCCTGACGGCTGCCGACCATGCCGGACATCAGGGTCAGCGCGCCGTCCTGCTGCCAACCGTTGCACAGCGCATTGAAGGCGTCGGGAAAGCCGCCCGGCGCAATCGTGAGGATGCCCTGGGCCGATGCCCGCTCATCCACCACCTGCCCTTGCGCGTCCAGCCGCGCGGCGCGCAGGGAGCTGGTTCCCCAATCAATGGCAATGAGATGTTTCATGACAGGGCGCGTACCTCATCCGGTCGCGGCAGCGGTGCGACGGCCCCGAATCCCTGGACCGCCAGCGCCGCCGCTGCATTGGCATAACGCGCCGCGTTCGCCAGTGCATCACCGGCGGCCAGCCGCGCCAGCAGGTTGCCGCAGAAACAGTCTCCGGCGCCCGTGGCATCCACCAGCGGCACGCGATGGCCGGGAATGTGCAGCTGTTGCCCGTCGTGGCTGACCAGGCAGCCGTCGGCGCCCAGCTTGAGCACGACGGTCGGTGCACCCAGCGCATGGGCCCAGGTGACCACATCGCCAGGATCGGTGCAGCCGCTCAGGTGAACCGCGTCATCCAGGCTCGGCAGGAACCAGTCGCACAGTGCGGCGGCCTGGGCGATGGCCTGGCGGGCTGCATCCAGCGACCACAGCTTGAGCCGCAGGTTGGTGTCGAACGACACCCGGGTGTTGCTGCGTCGTGCCGACCGCATGGCCGCCAGCACGGTGTCGCGCGCGTCCGTCGAGATGGCCATGGAGATGCCCGACACATGCAGGATCTGCGCTTGTGCTGCCACTGAATGCGCTGTGTCGCTGTACCAGGATGGCGTCATGCGCGCGGCCGCAGAGCCGCGGCGCTGGTAGCCGAACTCGTGGCCTGCAGGGCCATGGGTCACGAAGTACAGGCCGGTGGGCGCATCCTGCGTGACCTGCACCGCCTGCGTATCCACACCCTCGGCACGCCACAGGTCCATCAGGCGCTGGCCCGACCAGTCGTCGCCCACGCGGCTCAGGTACGCGGTGCGCGCACCCGCACGCGCGGCGGCGATCACGGCGTTGCTGGTGTCGCCGCCAAAGCCCTGCAGGTAAGTGGGTTGGCCGGCCGTGGTCTGGTTGAACTCGACCATGGCCTCACCCAAGGCAACGACGTCAAAAGGCTTGTCCATTCGCGAGTGCCTGTTCCAGTGCCACCACGGAACCGGCTTTGCCGGGCCGCTGGTGGCGCCCCCTTGAGGGGGAGGCGCCGAA
>CAZUJD010000367.1:0-2971 GCA_964620025.1 uncultured Ramlibacter sp.
AAAGTGCTTGATGAGCTGCGCGACGATGCCGGCCACCAGGCCTTCGAACTCTCGGTTCCATCCGTATTCCCGCGCATAGATTTCTCCATGCTGCTGCACCACCCAGCCCATGTCGCCGGGCTGCAGGTCACGCAATACGGCCGTTCGTGTGGGGGCCGGCATGCTGGCTGGGGCCAGCAGGCGCTGGACTGTGGCCATGGCCTCCATCAGCCGCCGTTGCTCGGGTCCGGACAGAGCTGCCAGCAAGCCGGTGGCTTCGTCGCGCGAGCGCTGCTGTAGCGGCGCAAACGCCTGGTGGCCGGCCGCGGTGAGCATGAGCAGGCTCTGGCGCGCATCAGCCGGGGAGGGGGCCCGCGCCAGCCAGCCGCGGGATTCGAACCGGCGCAGGATACGGCTGAGGTAACCGGCATCCAGCGCCAGGTCGCGTGCCAGCTCGGTGGCCGTGGGCTGGTCGCGATGCGCCAGCTCGTAGAGTACGCGAACCTCTGTGAGAGACAGCTCGCTGTCCAGGTAGGGGTCCAGTACGCCAATGCGCTGGGTGTAGAACCTGTTGAAAGCGCGCAGCTGTTCGACATGGGCGGTGACAATCTTCGTCATGGTTGCTATCGTCATCCAATTACTTGACCAGGTCAAGTAATTGGAGGTTTATGCTCCCGGCACCCAAACACTGCAGGAATCACCTCCATGAAGTTTCACCGCATCGGCCTGGCCTTCGCCCTGGCCGCCATGTTCGCCGCTCCGTCCATCCAGGCCCAGTTGGCTGCGCAGCCGGACGCTGCCGTCCAGCGTGCGGCCGCAGCGCAGAAGCAGCCGCTGCTGGACACGCTGAAGGAATTTGTCTCCATTGAGACCGGCAGCCGCGACATTGAAGGCCTGAACCAGGCCGGCGAACTGCTGGCCGCCAGGATGCGTGCCCTGGGAGCCCAGGTGGATTTCATCGAACCCACCGCGGCCACGACCTACCGTATGGCCGATACACCCGAGAAAATCGGCCGGATGGTGCGCGCCACCTTCAAGGGCGCCGGCAGCAAACGCATCCTGCTGATCGCCCACATGGACACGGTGTACCTCAAGGGCATGCTGGCCAAACAGCCGTTCCGCATCGACGGCAACAAGGCCTACGGGCTGGGCATTTCCGATGACAAGCAGGGAGTGGCCATGGTGGTGCACCTGGTGGCCCTGCTCAAATCGCTGAACTTTGCCGAATACGGCACGCTGACGGTGCTGGTCAATGGCGACGAGGAAATCAGCTCTCCGGGCTCGCGTGAGGCACTGACTGCCGCCGGCGCCGAGCATGACGCCGTCCTGTCATTCGAGGCCACGCGCACCCATGACGACAAGCTGTCGCTGGCCACCAGTGGCATCGCTTCGGTGGAGATCAAGGTGGAAGGCCGCGCGTCGCATGCCGGCGGTGCCCCCGAACGCGGCATCAACGCGCTGTATGAACTGTCTCACCAGATCCTGCAGATGCGCGACCTGTCCGAGCCGCAGGTGGGGCTGAAGCTGAACTGGACGATTTCACAGGCCGGCACCAACCGCAACGTGATCCCGGCTCATGCCAAGGCCGAGGCCGACGTGCGCGTGTTGCGCGTAGCCGACTACGACCGCATCGAAGCGACGGTGCGTGAGCGGGCCAGGAAGCAGCTCCTGCCTGACGCCAAGGTCACGGTGAACTTCGAGCGCCGCCGACCGCCGCTGGAAGCCACGGCTGCCAGCCGCAAGCTGGCCGCCCACGCGCAGGCCATTTACGCCGAGATCGGCCGCAAGCTGACGGTGGACGACCAGCCTGAAGGCGGCGGCACGGATGCGGCCTTCGCTTCGCTCAAGACCAGGGCGCCCGTGATCGAGCGATTCGGCCTGCCCGGGTTTGGCGCGCACTCGGCCGACAGCGAATGGGTGGATATCGACGCCATTGAGCCGCGCCTGTACCTGGCTGCACGCGTCATCATGGACGTGGCGCGCGGCAAGGGGCTTTGAGGACTGCACCGGGCTCAGGCGTAGAGCTGCGCGGCTTGCGCATGCAGCCCGGGCGCCAATGCCTGCGCGGCCAGGCTTGCGTAGTCCGGCTGGCTGCCGGGCGCAAAGCTGGTGTGGGGCCAGTCGGACCCCCACACCGCCCGCTGGCTGAACAGGCTGGCCAGGTGCTCGCCGTGGGCCTGCAGCGCCTGCGGTGACGCCTGACCCGGCAGACGGTAGGGCGCCGAGAGCTTGACCCACGCGCCCTGGTGCGCCAGCTTTTTCAGTGCGTCCCAGGCCGGGTCGGTGGCCGGCAGGCCGGGTGGCATGCCAGCGTAATGATCGAGTACAAAGCGCAGGCCGTGGCGCTGCTGCAGGCTGGCAATGCGCGCCAGGTCGCTCGTGCGGACATACCACTGCACATGCCAGCCCAGGGAGCGCAACAGCGGCGCCAGCGAATCCAGCGCAGCCTCGCCGTTGCCCACAGGTGACACCAGGTTGAAGCGCACGCCGCGCACGCCAGCCTGATGCATGGCCTGCAGCTCAGCGGGTGTGGCCGCTGCATCCACCACCGCCACGCCGCGGTGACGCCCGGGCCGGCGGCGCAGCATCTGCAGCATCAGGCTGTTGTCGGTGCCATACACGCTGGGCTGTACCAGCACCAGGTGCCCCATGCCGCAACCTGCGGCCAGGGCTTCAACAGTTTCCAGTGCAGCGGCCTGTGGCCTGTAATGCCCTGGTGCCACCGGGGCCTGCGGGCTGAACACGTGGACATGGCAGTCCCATCCGGCGGCAATGGCGCTGCCGTGGGGCTGAGGGGCTGGCGCCTGCATCAGCCTGCGGTGATCTTGCGTTCGCGGATGACACGCGCCCACTGCGACTGCTGCGCCTTCAGGAAGGCCGTGACCAGACCCTCGGGGCCGTCGGGAAAGGATTCGCCGCTCAGGCTGCGGATGCGGCCCAGCACCTCGGGCTCGGCCGACGCTTTGCGCAAAGCGTCACGCAGCCGGGTCTT
>CAZUJD010000368.1:0-2967 GCA_964620025.1 uncultured Ramlibacter sp.
AAGCTGGCGCCGACATCATTGAGCTGGGTGTGCCGTTTTCCGACCCGATGGCCGACGGCCCCGTCATCCAGAAGGCCGGCGAAAAGGCCCTGGCCCTGGGTATCGGCACCACCGAGGTACTGGCAATGGTGCGTGACTTTCGCACACGCAACAACACAACACCCGTGGTACTGATGGGCTATGCCAACCCGGTGGAACGGTACGACCTCAAGCACGGTGAAAACGCCTTTGTGCGTGACGCCGCCACCGCGGGTGTGGACGGCGTCCTGATCGTGGACTACCCGCCCGAGGAATGCGAAGACTTTGCCGCCAGACTCAAGGCCCAGGGCCTGGACCTGATCTTCCTGCTGGCTCCCACCAGCACTGACGAGCGCATGCGTCAGGTGGCGCGCGTGGCCAGCGGCTATGTGTATTACGTTTCGCTCAAGGGCGTGACCGGCGCAGGGCATCTGGACACCGGAGCAGTTGAGCAGATGTTGCCGCGTATCCGTGCCCACGTGCAGGTGCCAGTGGGCGTGGGCTTTGGCATCCGCGACGCGCAGACTGCCCAGGCCGTGGGCCGGGTGGCGGATGCGGTGGTGATCGGCAGCCGGATCATCCAGTTGATCGAGGAGCAGCCGCGCTCACAGGTGGCCCCTGTGGCGGCCGCCTTCCTGAGCGGAATCCGCGCCGCGCTCGACGCATAATGCAGCCCTGCCCCATCCAAGGAGCTCCCCATGAGTTGGCTTGAAAAACTTCTGCCTCCCAAGATCCAGCAGACTGACCCGACCGAGCGCCGCCAGGTGCCCGAGGGCCTGTGGGTCAAGTGCCCCAGCTGCGAAACCGTGCTCTACAAGACCGACCTGGAGCAAAACCAGAACGTCTGCCCCACGTGCAGTCACCACCACCGGATTGGTGCCCGGGCCCGCCTGAACGCATTTCTGGATCCCGAGGGCCGCTATGAAGTCGGCCAGGAAGTGCTGCCGGTTGACGCTTTGAAGTTCAAGGACAGCCGCAAGTACCCCGAGCGTCTCAAGGAGGCGCTGGAGAACACCGGCGAAACCGATGCCCTGATCGTCATGGGCGGCGCGGTCCACAGCATCAGCGTGGTGGCAGCCTGCTTCGAATTTGATTTCATGGGCGGCAGCATGGGCAGCGTGGTAGGTGAGCGCTTTGTGCGCGGCGTGGAAGCCGCGCTGGAACAGAAGGTGCCCTTCATCTGCTTTACAGCGACCGGCGGCGCACGCATGCAGGAAGGCCTGCTGTCGCTGATGCAAATGGCCAAGACCAATGCCGCACTGACACGCCTGGCCAAGAAGGGCCTGCCCTATATCAGCGTGCTGACCGATCCCACCATGGGCGGCGTGAGCGCGGGTTTTGCCTTTGTGGGCGACGTGGTGATTGCCGAACCCAAAGCCTTGATCGGCTTTGCCGGTCCACGCGTGATTGAGTCGACCGTGCGCGTGACGCTGCCCGAGGGTTTCCAGCGGGCCGAGTTCCTGCAGACCAAAGGCGCGGTGGACTTCATCTGCGACCGGCGCGAACTGCGCAAGACCGTTGCCAGCGCACTGGCCATGCTGCAGCGCCAGCCGGCCGACGCCGTCGAATAGCCCAAAGACCCGCGCTGCTTCAGAGCAGCGCGGACCGCTGGATGGCACCCAGCACGATCGCGCAGACCTGCAATACCACCAGCAAGGCCAGCGGCGACAGGTCAAAACCCCCCACCATCGGGATCACGCGCCTGAACGGCCGCAAAAGCGGCGCGCAGAGTCGGTCAATGATGTCCACCAGCGGTGAGTCAGACTGTACCCAGGACAGCACGGCATGGACGATCACCAGGCCTGTCAGGCCCGAGATCACCAGCCGGGCCATGCCGAACAGGGCCATCAGTGGCAGCATGGCCAGCGAGCCCGCCCCCAGCAGCCACAGCACCCCGTATTGCGTCAGCTCCAGCAGGAAAGCCCCCACCAGGCTGGCCGTGTCCAGACGTCCCATGGGCGGCAGCACACGCCGCAGCGGCAGCACCAGCCAGTCGGTCAGTGCAAACACGAAGCGCCCCACCGGATTGCCAAACGGCACGCGCTGCAGCTGCATGTACAGCCGCAACAGGCATGCGCCACCCAGCAGGCCCACGGCCACATCCAGCAGGAATGAAATGATTTGGTAGAGCATGGTCTGGGGTTGGGTAGGTCGTGGGATGATAGCGGCCAGAAACGGCTTTTTGATGTCTTCTGCCCTTACCCTGTCGTCACTCCCGCTGTTCCCGCTGGGAGCGGTTCTCTTCCCCGGCGGTTTGCTGCCCCTGAGAGTGTTCGAGGTTCGTTACCTGGACATGATCGCCAAATGCCACAAGGCCGGCGCGCCATTCGGAGTGGTTTCCCTGACGCAGGGCCATGAGGTACGCCAACCCGGCGTGCGCGAAGCCTTTGCCACAGTGGGTACCCTGGCTACCATCACCGAATTCGACGCACCGGGGCCGGGCCTGATGGTGATCCGCTGCACCGGAGAACAACGCTTTCGGATTACCTCCAGCGACCAACTCAAGCATGGCTTGTGGGTGGCGGATGTGAGCCGTCTGGACGGTGACATGGCGGTGGCTGTGCCCGAGGACCTGCAGCCGGTGGCGCAGGCCCTGGCCAACCTGATCCAGACGCTGAGGCAGCGCAGTCCGAATCAGCCACTGCCCATCCAGGAACCCTGGCAGCTGGGTGACTGCGGATGGGTAGCCAATCGCTGGTGCGAACTGCTGCCGTTGCCACTGGAACTGAAGCAGCGGCTGATGGAACTGGACAATCCGCTGGTGCGACTGGAGCTTGTCAGCGACGTGCTGTCCCGCACTGGAATCGCCGGCTGAACCAGCCTAGCGCGGCGAGTATTCCGGCACCTGCGCGCGCAGCCATTCGCGCACCGCCGTGCTCGACGGCGCCGGACCAGCGGCTTCAATCCACTTCACCACGGCGTCCACATCGGCCGCCTGTAGACCTGAAA
>CAZUJD010000369.1:0-2961 GCA_964620025.1 uncultured Ramlibacter sp.
CCAGCCCGCTGGCCTTCGCGCAAAAGCCGCTGACCGTGGGCGTGATCTACGTCGGCCCGCGCGACGACTTCGGTTACAACCAGGCGCAGGCGCAGGCCGCGGCCGAGCTGAAGAAGATGCCTGGCATCAAGGTGGTCGAGGAAGAAAACGTGCCCGAGACCGCTGCCGTGCAGAAGACCATGACCGGCATGATTGCGCAGGACGGCGCCAGCGTGCTGTTCCCCACTTCGTTCGGCTACTTTGACCCGCACATGCTGGCCATGGCCGCCAAGTACCCCGACGTGCGCTTTGCGCATTGCGGCGGCATGTGGACCGATGGCAAACACCCCAAGAACACCGGCAGCTTCTTCGGCTACATCGACGAATGCCAGTACCTCAACGGCGTGGTGGCCGGCCACATGAGCAAGAGCGGCAAGATCGGTTTCGTGGCCGCCAAGCCCATTCCGCAGGTGCTGCGCAACATCAATGCCTTCCTGATGGGCGCGCGCTCGGTCAAGCCCGGCATCACCTGCAGTGTGATTTTCACGGGCGACTGGTCCATGGCCGTGAAGGAGGCCGAGGCCACCAACAGCCTGGCAGACCAGGGCGTGGACGTGTTCACCATGCACGTGGACGGCCCCAAGGTCATCGTGGAAACCGCGGCCAAGCGCGGCAAGATGGTCTGCGGCTACCACGCAAGCCAGGCCAAGCTGGCGCCCCAGGCTTACCTGACCGGTGCCGAATGGAACTGGCTGACCGCCTACAAGACCGTGGTGGACGCCGCCAAGGCCGGCAAGCCGCACCCCAACTTCATCCGCGGTGGTCTGAAAGACGGTTACGTCAAGATGTCGCCCTACGGCCCCGCCGTGACCGACGCCGCCAAGAAGAATGCCGACGACATCAAGGCCAGGATGATGGCCGGCACCTTTGACATCTTCAAGGGCCCGCTCAAGGACAACAAGGGCAACACTGTCATCGCCGCGGGCAAGACGCTGAAGCAGACCGACCTGGAGCTGGAGAAGATGAACTACCTGGTTGAAGGCGTCATCGGAAGTATTTGACCCCCCCGAAGCGCCTGCGGCGCCTCCCCCCAGGGGGCGCCCCCAGCGGCCCGGCAAAGCCGGTTCCGCGGCGGCACCTGGAAAGTCACATCAACCTCCTCCCTCTTTGCTTATGCGCGACACGCTGACCGACATCGCCCTGCCCGTTGCCGCCATTGCGGCGGCACTGGCATTGTTCGGCGTGTTTGTGTGGTTTGCGGGTGTGAGCCCGCTGGAGGTGTGGGTGCTGCTGTTCAAGGGCGCGTTTGGCGACTGGTTCAGCTGGCAGAACACGCTGCAGCGCGCCGCGCCGCTGATGCTCACCGCCCTGTGCGTGGCCATCCCGGCCCGTGCGGGTCTGGTCATCATCGGCGGCGAAGGCGCGATGGTGCTGGGCGGCCTGGCCTGCGCTGCACTGCCTTACGTGGTCGCGTTGCCGGCCAATCTGGCGGGCACGGTGCTGGTGTGTGCCGCCGGTGCGCTGGCGGGCGCGCTGTGGATCATGCTGGCGGGATGGCTGCGCCAGTTTCGCGGCATCAATGAAACCATCTCCAGCCTGCTGCTGGCCTATGTGGCCATTGGCCTGTTCAAACACTGGGTGGAGGGTGCGCTGCGCGATCCATCCAGCCTCAACAAGCCCTCCACCTTCGCGCTGGCCGAGGGCCTGCGCATTGGCGGCATTGCCGGTTCGGATATCCATTGGGGACTGGTGTTGGGCGCGCTGGCCTGCGTGGCCCTGGGTGTGTGGCTGAAGTGGACGGCCTCGGGATTTTCGGTGCGCGTGGTGGGTGGCAACCCGCGCACGGCCCAGCTGGTGGGTCTGCCCGCGTCACGCCTGATCCTGCTGGCCTGTGCCGTGGGCGGCGCCTGCGCCGGGCTGGCCGGCGCGGTTGAAGTGGCCGCGGTGCACACCAGTGCCAACGCTTCACTGATTGCGGGCTACGGCTACGCGGGCATCCTGGTGGCATTCATTGCGCGGCACAACCCGCTGGCGGTGATCCCGGTGGCCATCCTGTTTGGCGGATTTGGCGCGGCGGGCAGCCTGCTGCAGCGCCGCCTGGGCCTGCCGGACGCATCGGTCATGGTGCTGCAGGGCATTGCATTCGTACTGATCCTGGCCAGCGAGGCGTTGCGCGACGTGGACTGGAAAGCCCTGTGGGCCAAGGTGGTCCGGGCTGCGGGGCCTTCGGGCGCGCAGGCATCCATGGGGGACAAGATCGCATGAGTGCAGAAATCGTCGTGACCTTTCTGGCGGGCATCCTTGGCGGTGCGCTGCGGGTGGGCGTGCCCTTCCTGTTTGTCAGCCTGGGTGAATGCCTGACCGAGAAATCGGGGCGCATCAACCTGGGCCTGGAGGGCGTGCTGGTGCTGGCGGCCATGGCGGCCTTTGGCGGCGCGTACCTCAGTGGCTCGGCCTGGATCGGGGTGCTGACCGGCGCGGTCGCCGGTGCGCTGCTGGCCGTGCTGCACGGCGTTCTGTGTTCGCTGCCGCGCGTGAACGATGTGGCCACGGGCATCGCGCTCATGTTGCTGGGCACGGGCCTCGCGTTTTACCTGGGCAAGCCGCTGATCCAGCCGCAGGCACCGCAGTTACCGGCGATCTCCCTGGGCGGCTGGAGCGACAGCGCATCGGTACGGGCAGCGCTGCAGGTCAATGCGCTCCTGCCCGTCGGGCTGGTGCTGGCCGGTGTGCTGTGGTGGGGATTTGCACGCACGCGCCTGGGCCTGCTGGTTCGCATGGCGGGCGATTCAGCCAATGCAGCGCGGGCACTGGGTTATTCGGTCTCCGGCATCCGCATCGCGGCGACCGCAGCGGGCGGAGCCATTGCCGGACTGGGCGGCGCGTCGCTCACGCTGTTTTATCCCGGCAGCTGGAACGAAGGCATCTCCAGCGGCCAGGGCCTGATCGCAGTGGCGCTGGTGATCTTTGCGCGCTGGAGCC
>CAZUJD010000370.1:0-2928 GCA_964620025.1 uncultured Ramlibacter sp.
AGCTGTTCTACATGGACAAGACCATGATGGTCTTCGGCGACGCCAAGAAGGTCGTTGAAGACATGGGCAAGGCCATCGAGTGAAGCGGAGCCGCCATGGAGCGGCCTCTCTATTAACACTCAGGGAAAACACAATTCCCTGACGGGCGGCA
Organism: uncultured Ramlibacter sp.; assembly: GCA_964620025.1. Taxonomy (GTDB): domain Bacteria; phylum Pseudomonadota; class Gammaproteobacteria; order Burkholderiales; family Burkholderiaceae_C; genus RAM1. The sequence goes on from CAZUJD010000370.1 coordinate 152, forward strand.
TAACGACAAAATCTCCCAGCCCGTTTCAGCCCCGAGATCGACTGGAGAAGACAAATGAGTGACCGTCCCTGGCTCAGCGCCTACCCGCCCGGCGTGCCGGCCGACATCGACCCTTCAGCCTATGCGTCGCTGGTCGGCCTGATGGAAGAGAGCTTCCAGAAGTACGCGGCCCGCGTGGCCTACAGCTTCATGGGCAAGGACGTGACCTTCGGCCAGACCGATTCGCTCAGCCGAGCCCTGGCCGCCTACCTGCAGGGCCTGGGCCTGGCCAAGGGCGACCGCGTGGCCATCATGATGCCCAACGTGCCGCAGTACCCGGTGGCCGTGGCCGCCATCCTGCGCGCGGGCTTTGTGGTGGTGAACGTCAACCCTCTGTACACGCCGCGCGAGCTGGAGCATCAGCTCAAGGACTCGGGCGCCAAGGCCATCGTCATCATCGAGAACTTTGCCAACACGCTGGAGCAGTGCATTGCCGCCACGCCGGTCAAGCATGTGGTGCTGGCTGCCATGGGTGACCAGCTGGGCCTGCTCAAGGGGGCGCTGGTCAACTACGTGGTGCGCAACGTCAAGAAAATGGTGCCCGCCTACAACCTGCCGGGTGCCGTGCGCTTCAATGAAGCCATTGCCCAGGGCACGCGCGGTACGCTCAAGAAGCCGGCCATCACGGCGGACGACGTGGCCGTGCTGCAGTACACCGGCGGCACCACAGGGGTGAGCAAGGGCGCGGTGCTGCAGCACCGCAACGTCATTGCCAACGTACTGCAGTCAGAGGCATGGAACGAGCCTGTGATGAAAAAGGTGCCCGCGGGCGAACAGTCCACCAGCGTCTGCGCGCTGCCGCTGTACCACATCTTTGCGTTCACGGTCGGCATGATGCTGTCCATGCGCACGGGCGGCAAGCTCATCCTCATCCCCAACCCGCGCGACCTGCCGGCCGTGCTGAAAGAGCTGTCCAAGCACACCATCCACAGCTTCCCGGCGGTCAACACATTGTTCAACGGCCTGGCCAACCACCCGGATTTCAACACCGTGGACTGGAGCCACCTCAAGATCTCGGTGGGTGGCGGCATGGCGGTGCAGGGTGCGGTCGCCAAGCTCTGGCTGGACAAGACCGGCTGCCCCATCTGCGAAGGCTACGGCCTGAGCGAGACCAGTCCCTCGGCCAGCTGCAATCCCACCACCAGCACCGAATACACCGGCTCCATCGGCGTGCCACTGCCCAGCACGTATTTCAAGCTGCTGGACGACGACGGCAACGAGGTGGAGGCTGGCCAGCCCGGCGAAATCGCGATCAAGGGTCCCCAGGTCATGGCCGGCTACTGGCAGCGACCGGACGAGACCGCCAAGGTCATGACGCCGGACGGCTATTTCAAGTCGGGCGACATCGGCACGGTGGACGAGCGTGGCTACTTCAAGATCGTGGATCGCAAGAAGGACATGATCCTGGTCAGCGGCTTCAACGTGTACCCCAACGAAGTCGAAGATGTGGTGGCCAAGCTGGACGGCGTCATGGAATGTGCCGCGGTCGGTGTGGTGGACGACAAATCTGGCGAGGCCGTCAAGCTGGTCATCGTCAAGAAGAACCCCGACCTGACCGAAACCCAGGTTCGCGAGTACTGCAAGGCCAACCTCACCGGCTACAAGCAGCCCAAGATCGTGGAGTTCCGCACCGACCTGCCCAAAACGCCCGTGGGCAAGATACTGCGCCGCGAACTGCGCGATAAAAAATAGGACGCCCCCCGAAACGGCCATTTGGGCCCTCTCGCCCCACTGGGGGGCGACACCAGCGGGCCGGCAGAGCCGGTTCCGCGGTGTTGCTGGCAACTAACTCCTGGCAGATCACAAATGACTACGGCAATCGTCAGTGCCATGCACGAAGAGCTGGCCGCCGTGCTGGCCCTGATGCCCGATGAGCGCAAGCAACTGGCTGGTGGACGCGAATACTGGCGCGGCCATTTGCATGGGCATGAGGTGATCTCGGTGCTGTCGCGCATCGGCAAGGTGGCTGCGGCCACGACCGCCACGGCACTCATCGAACGCTTCAATGTGCGCGAGATCATCTTCACCGGCGTGGCCGGCGGCTTGGGGCCGGGCGTGAATGTGGGTGACGTGGTGGTGGCCGACGGCTTTTTGCAACACGACCTGGACGCGTCCCCGATCTTTCCCAAATACGAGGTGCCTTTGTACGGGGCCAGCCGCTTTGCCACGGATGGGGCCCTGACACAGCAGCTGGCGCAGGCGGCAGCCGTCGCTTTGCCCGGTGTGCCTGTGCATCGCGGCCTGGTCATCAGCGGCGACCGCTTTGTGTCCACCACCGCCGAGGCGCGGACCCTGCAGGCTGCCTTGCCCGACGCGCTGGCGGTAGAGATGGAAGGCGCCGCCATCGCCCAGGTCTGCCGTGACTACGGTGTACTGTTTGCCGCCGTGCGCACGGTGTCTGACCGCGCCGACGACGCGGCGCATGGCGACTTCACGAAGTTTGTGCAGGAGGTGGCGAGCCGCCACTCGGCAGCCATCATTGAAGCCTTCCTGCGCAGACCTGCGTGAACCGCCGATTCCAGGCCCACCGCGGAACCGGCTTCGCCGGGCCGCTGGTGCGCCCCCTTGAGGGGGAGAGGGCAGCGCCCGAGGGGGCACGGCCGCAACCGCTTCGGGGGTGGGTCATTTCAGCCAGCCGCGCTTCCTGAAGTACCACATCGGGACGACCGCACTGGCCACCATCAGCGCCAGCGCATACGGATAGCCCCATTGCTGCGCCAGCTCGGGCATGTGCTGGA
>CAZUJD010000371.1:0-2925 GCA_964620025.1 uncultured Ramlibacter sp.
CCAGCGCGGCCTGAACATCATGGAGTTCTGCAAGGCGTTCAACGCCCAGACCCAGGGCGTTGAGCCCGGTCTGCCGCTGCCGGTGGTGATCACCGCCTTTGCGGACAAGAGCTTCACCTTCATCATCAAGACGCCGCCCGCGACTGTCCTGATCAAGAAGGCCGTCAAGCTGGACAAGGGTTCGTCCACTCCCCACAGCAACAAGGTTGGCAAGATCACCCGCGCGCAGCTCGAGGAAATCGCCAAGACCAAGCTCAAGGACATGAACGCCGCCAGCGTGGATGCCGCCATCCGTACGCTCGCCGGCTCTGCCCGTTCCATGGGCATCACCGTGGAGGGTGTGTAAATGACCAAGCTCACCAAGAAGCAAAAAGCCCTGCAAGGCAAGGTTGACAGCAACAAGCTGTACGCCCTGAGCGACGCACTGGCGATCGTCAAGGAAGCCGCTACCGCCAAGTTCGATGAATCCATCGACGTGGCCGTGCAGCTGGGTATTGATGCCAAGAAGTCGGACCAGGTGGTGCGCGGCGCCGTCGTGATGCCCAATGGCACCGGTAAGACCAAGCGCGTGGCTGTGTTCGCCCAGGGTGCCAAGGCTGAAGAAGCCAAGGCCGCTGGCGCTGACATCGTCGGCATGGATGACCTGGCCGCCATGGTCAAGTCGGGTGACATGCCTTTCGACGTGGTGATTGCTGCGCCGGACGCCATGCGGATCGTCGGTACGCTGGGCCAGATCCTGGGCCCGCGCGGCCTGATGCCCAACCCCAAGGTCGGTACCGTGACGCCCGATGTGGCCACCGCGGTCAAGAACGCCAAGGCTGGCCAGGTGCAGTTCCGCGTGGACAAGGCCGGTATCGTGCACGGCACGATCGGCCGCCGCTCGTTTGACAACGACAAGCTGCAGGGCAACCTGGCTGCGCTGATCGAGGCCCTGAACAAGGCCAAGCCGGCGTCCAGCAAGGGTGTTTACCTGCGCAAGGTGGCTGTCTCGTCCACCATGGGTGTGGGTGTCCGCGTGGACACGCAGACCCTGCAGGCCTGACAGCATGAGATCTGGCCGGCCTGAAAGGGCTGGCCGATGTGGTGGGCCGTGGCGGTTGAAAGACTGCCGCGGGCCATCCAGGACCGTTGGCGCGCAGCAATGCGCTTAATCTGACAGCCAACGCAGATGGCGATCCCGCTGCAGACGGAATTGAGAAATTTCCTGAAAACAGTTGGTCGCTGAAACTAAAGGCGTGCCGGAGGGTTCCTACCCGAAGGCACATTTGAAGGAGTAGACCTTGAGTCTGAATCGCAGTGAGAAGCAAGCGGTCATTGATGAAGTGACCAGCCTCGCCGCTAAAGCTCAAACGCTGGTGATGGCGGAATACCGCGGCATCACGGTCGCTGACATGACCAAACTGCGCAACGATGCGCGCAGCAAGGGCGTGAACCTGAGTGTTCTGAAGAACACCCTGGCCCGCCGTGCTGTCGCAGGTAGCGCGTTTGAAGTCGTCGGCGACCAGATGACCGGCCCGCTGATCTACGGCTTCTCCGTGGACGCAACGGCCGCCGCCAAGGTGGTGGCCGACTTCGCGAAGACCAACGACAAGCTGGTCATTCGCGGTGGCGCCTACGGTGGCAAGTCGCTGGACGTCAACGGCGTGAAGGCGCTGGCCAACATTCCCTCCAAGGAAGTGTTGCTGGCCCAGCTTTGTGGCTTGCTGAAGTCCCCGATCTCGCGTACGGCCGTTGTGCTGGGCGCGCTCGCGGCAAAGCGTGGCGAAGGTGCTGCCGCCGAACCGGCAGCCGAGGCCGCCGCAGCCTGACCGCGCGGCAAACGTACCAATCTATTTAGGAAATCAAAATGGCATTCGATAAAGACGCATTTCTGACCTCGCTGGACAGCATGACGGTCATGGAACTCAACGACCTGGTGAAAGCCATCGAAGAGAAGTTTGGCGTGAGCGCAGCCGCCATGGCTGCTCCCGCTGCTGGTGGTGGCGGTGGCGCTGCCCCGGCCGCTGAAGAGAAGACCGAGTTCAACGTGGTCCTGACCGAAGCCGGCGCCAACAAGGTGTCCGTCATCAAGGCCGTGCGTGAAATCACGGGCCTGGGCCTGAAGGAAGCCAAGGACCTGGTCGACGGCGCTCCCAAGGCTGTCAAGGAAGGCCTGGCCAAGGCTGACGCTGAAGCCGCCAAGAAGAAGCTGGAAGAAGCCGGCGCCAAGGTCGAACTCAAGTAATTCGACCTTCGTCCAAGGCTGGAGTGCTCCGCAAGGGCCTCCAGCCTTTGGTGCTTCAAGGATGCGTGAAGAACGCACCCGCAAATGCTGGCCAAAGCAGCATTTGCGAGTGTCTTCTGACCCCGACTGCAGAAGATGCCCTGGTTCGGGCGATGTGCAATGCATCGCCGTCCGCCATGGTTGGTAGTGGCCAACCCACCAGGAATGCCCCTCGTCCGATCCGGCCGGGGCGTGACAGTTGCTAAGAGCTCATAGCCCGGAGATCTCATGGCCTACTCATACACCGAACGCAAGCGCATCCGCAAAAGCTTCGGCAGCCGCGACAGCGTGCTGGAAGTTCCCTACCTGCTGCAGATGCAGAAAGACGCGTACACCGCGTTCCTGCAAGCGGACGCAGCCCCGCAAAAACGCACCATCGAGGGCCTTCAGGCGGCATTCGACGCTGCGTTCCCCATCGTCTCGCACAACGGCTTTGTGGAGATGAAGTTCATTGAGTACAACCTGGCCAAGCCCGCGTTCGATGTGCGCGAGTGCCAGACCCGCGGCCTGACCTTCGCGTCGGCCGTGCGCGCCAAGGTCCAGCTGATCATTTACGACCGTGAATCCTCGACGCCGCAGTCGAAGGTCGTGAAGGAAGTGAAGGAGCAGGAGGTCTACATGGGCGAAGTGCCCCTGATGACCGACAAGGGCTCGTTCATCAT
>CAZUJD010000372.1:0-2903 GCA_964620025.1 uncultured Ramlibacter sp.
CTTCCACGCGCTCCTCGGTGCCCTCGCCCACGCCCACCGCCGCGCCCACGCGCAGGCGGCCGGCGGCGTCGCGTGCGGCATTGGGAAAGTTGAGCTGCTTGGTGATGTCCTTCACCGTGATCAGGCCCTTGAGCTCAAAGGCGTCGTTGACCACCAGCAGGCGCTCCAGCTTGTGCTTGTTGAGCAGGGCCTTGGCATCGGACAGCGTCGTGCCGTCGGGCACCGTGATCAGACGTTCGCGCGGGGTCATGATGTCCCGAACCTTGACGTCGTAGCGCGTTTCAAACCGCAGGTCGCGGCCCGTGACGATGCCGATCACCTTGCCGCCGTCCAGGACCGGAAAGCCGGAAATACCGAGTTCGTCCGACAGCTGCATGACCTGCATGACCGTGTGATCCGGCGTGATGACCACCGGGTCACGCAGCACACCGGATTCATAGCGCTTCACGCGCGCGACTTCGGCGGCCTGCTGCTTGGGGGTGAGGTTCTTGTGGACAATCCCGATGCCGCCTTCCTGGGCGATGGCAATCGCCAGGCGGGCCTCCGTCACCGTGTCCATGGCTGCGGACACGAGCGGCAGGTTCAGGCTGATGTTTCGGGAGAATTGCGTCGCAAGGGACGTGTCCTTGGGCAGGACCTGGGAGAACGCCGGCACCAGCAACACATCGTCGAAGGTGAGCGCTTTTCCTAGAAGGCGCATGTGAAAGCTCCAAAAAACGGATTGTACCCGCGTGCTTGGTGTTAACCCTGAACCCCCAGCGGACAACCCCACAACGCCGGTCTGTCACTGGTTTGGGCACCGCCCTGCCCGGCGCTACACTGGTGGCATGAAACCGCTGCATGCACTCCTGGCCGCACTGGCACTGACATTGCCCGTGGCGGCCTCAGCCCAATGGCAATGGCTTGACAAGGACGGCCGCAAGGTATTTTCCGACCAGCCGCCACCGCCAGACATTCCGGCCAAAAGCATCCTCAAGCAACCTTCTGCGCGTCCGGCGGCTGCACCGGCGACAGGTGAGGCAGGTGCCGCCGATATGGCCAAAGCGCCCGCCGCACCTGCCAAACCGGCCGCCAGTTCCCCGCGCCTGAGCGGCAAGGACAAGGAGCTGGAAGAAAAGAAAAAGCAGGCCGAGGCCGCCGAAGCCGTCCGGAAAAAAGCCGACGAAGAGCGCCAGGCCAAAGCCAAAGCCGACAACTGCGAGCGGGCCAAACGGGCCAAGGCCTCGCTGGAATCCGGCGCCCGCATTGCGACGACCAATGCCAAAGGCGAACGCGATTTCATGACAGACCAGGCTCGCGCCGAGGAAACGCGGCGCGTGAATGACATCATCGCCAAGGAATGCCAGACCTAGGCCGGGTGGCCGCCCGCCGCCTGACAGGCCATCACCTCAGTAACCGGCTTTGGCGCCTGCCCGCCGTTTGGCAAACAAGCCTGCAGATCGGGCCCCCTGGCGCGCAAAGCGTTCGCGTCGGGCGACCTTGGGGTCCACCAGCAACGGCCTGTAAATTTCCACACGGTCCTGATCGCGAAGCGTCTGATCCAGCGAGGCCTTGCGCCGCCAGATACCCACGCAGGCCTCGCCTTCCAGCAACTTGCCCAGCAAGCCGCTGTCACGAAGCGCCTGTTCAACGGTAGCGCCGGCGGCGAGCGTCAGAGCCAGCTCTGTCACTTGTCGCGGCCCTGGGGAATACGCCACAACGACCCGGATGGTTGCGGTTTCAGCCATAGACCTGCTCTGCCCGCTTGACGAACGCATCCACCAGACTGCCCGCAATCCGGTCGAAAACCGGGCCTACCAGCGCGCCCAGGGCCACATTGTCAAAACCATAGTGCAAGTCCAGTTCCACACGGCAGGCCCGCTGAGCCCCGTCGCCCAACGGTACAAAACGCCAATGGCCGTCCAGCCGTGAAAACGGGCCATCCAGCAGCTTCATGGCGACTTCCCGTCCCGGAACGTGTTCGTTGCGGGTCGTGAACGTCTGCCGAATGCCGCTGAAGGCAATGCCGACTTCTGCCTTCATGCCCAGATCATCGGATTCCAGAACCGAGGCATGGTCGCACCAGGGCAGAAATTGCGGGTAGTGGGCCACGTCAGTCACCAGGGCGAACATTTCTTCAGCGCTGTACCAGATGAGGACGGACTTGTGGACGTGTTTCATTCTGCGAAGGGTGCGCCCGGGAACGTAAAATCGCGGCCCACGGCGCAAATGCATTGTATTGAGGCCACGGACCCCCACATCACTTCATGGCCAAGAAACCCGACACCTCCGCGCGCATCGCCGACAACAAAAAGGCCGCGTACAACTACTTCTTCGAGGAACGCTTCGAGGCGGGCATGGTGCTGCAGGGGTGGGAGATCAAGGCGCTGTGAGCCCGGATGCCGTGCGCACCAAGAAGCTGTTGCTGCACAAGGACGAAATCCGCCGGCTGGTCGGCAAGGTCGAGCAGAAGGGCTACACGCTGGTGCCGCTGAACCTGCACTGGAAGGCCGGCAAGGTCAAATGCGACATCGCCCTGGCCAAGGGCAAGGCAGAGCACGACAAGCGCGACACCATCAAGGACCGTGAAGGCAAGCGCGAAGTGGAACGTGCGATGAAGTCGAGGAACAGGTAGCCGCCCGTAACCGCCGGGCTATCAGCGAAGGCCGGACAGGGGGTGCGCGTGAGGCGGCCAGGGGCTTTCAAAAAACGACTGCACCATGGCGGGAGTCACATCCTCAATGCGGGCCGGGTTCCACTTTGGCGCATGGTCCTTGTCCACCGCCAGTGCGCGGATGCCTTCCACGGTTTCACTGGCTGCGCCGGGGCGCAGATGAAAGCAATGGCGCACCAGGTCGCGCTCCATGCGCAGGTCGTCGGCCAGGCTCAGGGCTCGCCCGCGGCGCACCTGCTCCAGCACCACA
>CAZUJD010000373.1:0-2885 GCA_964620025.1 uncultured Ramlibacter sp.
TGGCCGGCTCGCCGCCAAACAGCTTGATGGTGTCCATCGTGGCCATCGCCAGGCCCGCGCCGTTCACCAGGCAGCCGATGTTGCCGTCCAGGCTGATGTAGGCCAGGTCGAACCTGGAAGCCTCGACTTCGGCCGGGTCCTCTTCGTCCAGGTCGCGCAGGGCCACGACCTCGGGGTGGCGAAACAGCGCGTTGCTGTCAAAGTTGAACTTGGCGTCCAGGGCGATGATGTTGCCCTTGCTGTCGCGGTTCAGGGGGTTGATTTCCACCAGCGATGCGTCAGTGTCCATATAGCACTTGTACAGCTTCTGGCAGACGTCGATGAACTGCGCCTGCGAGTCCGCCGGCATGCCGATGGCGCCGGCGATCTTGCGGCCCTGGGCTTCGGTCAGGCCGGCCAGGGGGTCGATGAACTCGGTGACGATCTTGTCAGGCGTGGAATGGGCCACCTCCTCGATGTCCATGCCGCCTTCGCTGGAGGCGATGAAGGCTACCTTCTGGGTGGCGCGGTCGGTCACGACGGACAGGTAGTACTCTTTCTGGATGTCAGCACCGTCCTCGATGTACAGGCGGCGCACCTTCTGACCTTCAGGGCCGGTCTGGTGCGTCTTGAGCTGCATGCCCAGGATGTCGCCGGCCAGGCGCTTGACGTCGTCAATGCTCTTGGCCACCTTGACGCCGCCGCCTTTGCCCCGGCCGCCTGCGTGGATCTGCGCCTTGACCACCCAGACCGGGCCGCCCAGCTTCTGGGCGGCTTCGACCGCCTCCTGCACAGTGAAAGCGGGAATGCCGCGCGGAACGGGCACACCAAAACTACGCAAGATTTCCTTGCCTTGGTACTCGTGAATCTTCATGAGGTCTCTCTCAGGAATGGATGGTTTTTGCCCGTCGGGTAGGGGCCTTGGGCCCGCGCAGCGGGCGCTGCACAGCGCAACCATCGACTGTATCATGCTGCGATGCACAAAACTTGTGCATGCCTTACAGTGGCAAATTACCCCGGGAAAAGAGAAATGGCCAAGGTTTTCATTGATGGCGAAGCCGGAACTACCGGACTTCAGATCCGCGAACGGCTCGAAAAGATGCCCCAGATCCAGCTGGTCAGCATTGCCCCCGAGCTGCGCAAGGACCCTGCTGCCAAACGCGACCTGATGAGTGGCGTGGACCTGGTCATCCTGTGCCTGCACGATGACGCCGCTCGCGAATCCGTCGCCATGGTGGATGACATTGCACGCACAAGCGGCAAACCCGGCCCGAAAGTGATCGATGCATCCACCGCGCACCGCACTGCCCAGGACTGGGTATTCGGCTTTCCCGAGCTGGCAAAAGGCCAGCGCGAGGCAGTCATCAACGCATCACGCGTCAGCAACCCCGGGTGCTATGCCACGGGTGCCATTGCACTGATCCGTCCACTGGTGGATGCCGGCCTGATTCCTGCGGACTTCCCGCTGGCATTGCCGTCCGTCAGCGGCTATTCCGGCGGCGGTCGAACCATGATCGAAGCCTACGAGGCGGGCAGCGCCCCGGCCTATGAAACCTACGCCCTGACGCTCAAGCACAAGCATCTGCCCGAAATCATGAAGTACACGGGCCTGAGCCGCAGACCCGTGTTCATCCCTTCGGTCGGCAACTTCCGGCAGGGCATGCTGGTGCAGATGCCGCTTCACCTGGACCTGCTGCCGGGAGCGCCCAGGACGGCTGCCCTGCACGATGCGCTGGCCGCCCACTACGCCGGCAGTGAATGGGTCACGGTGGAGCCGGCCCCCGAATCCGGCAAGCTGGATCCGCTGGGCCTGAACGACACCAACAAAATGGAACTGCGCGTCTTCGCCAACGACGACTACCACCAGGCCGTGCTGATAGCACGGCTGGACAACCTGGGCAAGGGCGCCAGCGGCGCCGCCGTGCAGAACCTGAAACTGATGCTGGGACTGTAAAGCCCTCGCTCAGGCCGCCTCGTCCTCGAATCCACCGGCCAGCACCCGGTGGACGGCTTCGGCGCCAAACCCTCGCGAAATCAGGAATCGCATCTGCTTGCCGCGGCTGGCTGCATCGCGCGGCAGTTCGCCAAATTTGCGGCGCCAGACTTCATGGGCCCGCTGCGCCTCGGTGGCGCGCAGGCTTTCCACAGTGTCCAGCACCATGGCCGGGTCCAGCCCCTTGCTCTGCAACTCCTGCCGGATGCGGGCCACACCCAGTTTTGCAGCACGGCGGTGCACCACCGAATCCACCACCCGCTGCTCGTTGATGAAGCCTTTGGCCTGCAGCTCGTCCAGCGCCTGGGCCAGCTCGCCGGGCCGGGTTTCAAAGGTGGCCAGGCGCCGCTCCAGCTCCGCCCGGGAATACTCCCGGGCTCCCAGCAACCGCAGGGCCCGGCCCTTGAGCGAGATCTGCGCAGGCACCCCCAATGCCATGGCGCCTTATTCCCCGTCAGCCTGCGCAGCAGAGGCCAGCAGCGGAATGCCCAGAGACTCGCGCACCTTGTTTTCGATTTCAAGGGCCAGTTCGGGGTTCTCGCGCAGGAACTCGCGGGCGTTGTCGCGGCCCTGGCCGATCTTTTCACCGTTGTAGGCGTACCAGGCGCCCGACTTTTCGATGATGCGGGCATTCACACCCATGTCGATGATTTCGCCATGACGGCTGATGCCCTCGCCAAACAGGATGTCGAACTCCGCCGTCTTGAACGGGGGCGAAACCTTGTTCTTGACCACCTTGACCTTGGTTTCGTTGCCGATGGCTTCCTCGCCCTTCTTGATGGTGCCGGTGCGGCGGATGTCCAGGCGGACCGAAGCATAGAACTTCAGTGCGTTGCCGCCGGTGGTGGTCTCGGGGCTGCCGAACATCACGCCGATCTTCATGCGGATCTGGTTGATGAAGATCACCATGCAG
>CAZUJD010000374.1:0-2882 GCA_964620025.1 uncultured Ramlibacter sp.
GCGATAGCCCAGCTGTTCAGCGTAGCGGATGTCAGCCGCGCCCAGCCTGGTGATGCCCTCCACATAAGCCTTGTCAAACTGGACGGGCGTGCCGAACGCGATTGCGCTCATGATCGTGGCCTTGTGCGCAGCGTCCACGCCTTCGATGTCGAAGGTCGGGTCCGCCTCGGCGTAGCCCAGGCGCTGCGCTTCCTTGAGCACCACGTCAAAGTCAAGACCCTTGTCCCGCATTTCGGACAGGATGAAATTGGTAGTGCCGTTGATGATGCCCGCGATCCACTGGATGCTGTTGGCCGTCAGGCCTTCACGCAGCGCCTTGATGATGGGAATGCCGCCGGCCACCGCTGCCTCAAACGCGACCATCACGCCCTTGCGATGGGCCGCGGCAAAGATCTCGGTGCCATGCACGGCCAGCAGGGCCTTGTTGGCGGTCACCACGTGCTTGCCGGCCTCGATGGCTTCCATGACCAGCTGGCGCGCAATGCCATAACCGCCAATGAGTTCGATGACGATGTCGATATCGGGATTGGCAATGATGGCGCGCGCATCGTTCACCACGCGTGCCTTGTCACCCACCACGGCCTGGGCCCGGGCCGTGTCAAGGTCGGCCACCATGGTGATTTCGATCCCGCGGCCGGCGCGGCGCTTGATTTCTTCCTGATTGCGCTGAAGTACGTTGAACGTACCGCTGCCCACGGTGCCGATGCCCAGCAGGCCTACCTGGATTGCTTTCATGACGAGTTGCGTTTTCTGTAGTTTTCAAGGAATCTGGCGATGCGGCCGATGGCCTCGCGCAGGTCGTCTTCGTGCGGAAGGAAGACGATGCGGAAATGATCGGTGTCCGGCCAGTTGAAACCCGTGCCCTGCACCAGCATGACACGCGTTTCCTGCAGCAGCTCCATGAAGAACTGCTGGTCGTCACGGATCGGATAGACCTTGGGATCCAGCCGGGGAAACATGTACAGCGCGGCCTGCGGCTTCACGCAGGTGACGCCGGGAATGGCCGTGATCAGGTTGTAGGCCAGGTCGCGCTGGCGGCGCAGCCGCCCGCCCTCGCCCACCAGGTCGTTGATGCTCTGGTAGCCACCCAGCGCCGTCTGGATCGCCCATTGACCCGGCACATTCGCGCACAGCCGCATGTTCGACAGCATGTTCAGGCCTTCGATGTAGTCGCGTGCGGGCTTCTTGTCGCCCGACACCACCAGCCAGCCCGCGCGGTAGCCGCAAGAGCGGTAGCTCTTGGACAGCGAGTTGAAGGTCAGCGTCAGCACGTCATCCGACAGGCTGGCGATGGCGGTGTGCCTTGCGCCGTCATACAGCACCTTGTCATAGACCTCATCGGCAAAGATGACCAACCCGTGCTCGCGGGCGATCCCGACAATGGCCTTGAGCAGCTCGTCCGAGTAAAGCGCGCCCGTGGGGTTGTTGGGATTGATGACCACAATGCCCTTGGTGTTGGGCGTGATCTTGCTGCGGATGTCGTCCAGGTCGGGCATCCAGCCGTTGGACTCCTGGCACATGTAGTGCACCGGCGTGCCGCCCGACAGGCTCACAGCGGCGGTCCACAGCGGGTAATCCGGCGCGGGCAGCAGCAGCTCGTCACCGTCATTGAGCAGCGCATTGGTGGCCATCACGATCAGCTCGCTGGCGCCATTGCCCAGGTAGATATCGTCCAGTGTCACGCCCTTGACGCCCTGCTTCTGCGTCTCGTGCATCACGGCCTTGCGTGCCGCAAAAATGCCCTTGCTGTCCGAGTAACCGGCCGACGTGGGCAGGTTGCGGATCATGTCCTGCTGGATTTCCTCGGGCGCGTCAAAGCCGAACACGGCCAGATTGCCGATGTTGAGCTTGATGATCTTGTGGCCTTCTTCTTCCATCTGCCGGGCCGCATCCATGATGGGGCCGCGGATGTCGTAGCAGACGTTGGCCAGCTTGGCGGATTTCTGGACTGTTTTCAATGTCCCTCCATGGGGCGTTTTATCGGGCGAAACCTATAATTTGACCACAGTTCCGCCCGCATATAGTGCAGCGCAACATCCCCCAACTCCTGCGCACGCACCATGAAGCTGCAACCCGACAAATCCGACGTCCAGACAATCACCGGCTATGGCCCCGGATGGATCGGGGTCAATGGTGACAAGCTCACACAGAGCACCCTGATCGGCTCCAGCGGACAGCGGCTGCCCTGGCCCTGTGACCGATTTGAGGACCTGCAGGCAAGCCACTTTGCGCCGCTGGCCGACATGGGCGCCGAGCTGGTGATCTTCGGCAGCGGAAACCGCATCCGGTTTCCGCAACCCGCCTGGCTCAGCCTGCTGATGCAGCGGCGTATCGGCCTGGAAACCATGGACACGGCAGCCGCCTGCCGGACCTACAACATCCTGGCCGGCGAAGGCCGCAATGTGGTGCTGGCAGCGCTGCTGGAGCAGCCTGCTTCAGACTGAAGGGGCGCAGGCCCCCGTTTCAGGGTAAAATCACGGGTTGCAGCGGGAAGCATCGTCCCCAAGTAGCAACGAGCAAAACCTGTCACACGAGATACAAATTCATGGCGATCGTTGTCAACAAGCCCATCCCCGAATTTGAAGCAAACGCCACCGGCGGCATCAAAGTTTCCAACACGTCGCACCTTGGCCATGTCATGGTGCTTTATTTCTACCCCAAGGACAACACGCCCGGCTGCACCACCGAGGCCATGCAGTTCCGTGACAAATACAAGGATTTCGTCAAGGCTGGCGCCACCGTGTTCGGTGTGTCGCGCGACAACATGAAGTCGCACGACGATTTCAAGCTCAAGCTGGAACTCCCCTTCGAGCTGATTGCCGACACTGAAGAAAAAATGTGCCACATGTTCGGCGTGGTCAAGAACAAGATCATGTACGGCA
>CAZUJD010000375.1:0-2875 GCA_964620025.1 uncultured Ramlibacter sp.
CGCGGGATCCAGGCCGCCAACGCGGCCAAGGTCCACGGATCGTGCCGTACCTGCGACCGCAGCACCGTCCAGTTCAAGGGCTTGCGGTGCAGCAGCCGGTGCATCACGTCGTCGGCAAAGGCCTCGCGCAGCCGGCGTACGGCAGAGCGCTGCAGCGCTACCTGGCCAGCGCTCAGGTCGAAGAGCTGCAATGTCAGCTGCTTGTACCGCGCCTCGTTATGCACGCGCAGCGCAAAGCCGTCCGTGCCCCAGCCCGAGCGGGCATAAACGTTCACACCGCGGCCGTAGGTGGCCGCCACCTCGGTGGAGAAAGCGGCACGTGCGCCCGAACGGCACAACTCCATCCAGAACAGGTAGTCCTCGCCTGCGGTCGTCAGCTCCACGCGGAATCGCTGGCACTCCCGGCCCGCGTACCGGTACACCACGGTGGATGTGCCAATCACGTTGGCGCTCAGCACCTGGTGAAACAGGTCGCCTTCGTAGTGGAACAGTCCGGGGCCCAGGTGCGCCAGCGCGCGGTGGCGCGCCAGGTCAAGCCGGCCCGCGCGTACAAAGGCCGGCTTGTCGCTGCCCAGTTGCAGGTGGTCGGCGAAGAAGAGGTCGTGTCCGTCATCCAGCGCCGCCTTCGCCCGGGCCAAATGGCGCGGTGCCCACTCGTCGTCGGAGTCCAGGAATGCCACATAGCGAGTGCCCGCCAGCACGCTGTCGAGCCCGCGGTTACGTGCGGCTCCCGGGCCCGCGTTCGGCTGCGTCACCACCGCCAGTGTCATGCCAGCAGGCAGCGAAATGCCGCTGATCTCGCCCGCCGCTGGCACCGGCGATGCATCGTCCACCACGATCACGTGCACCGGCACGCCCAGATCGCGTTGCGCAGCCACACTGCGCAAGGCGCGCGTCAGAATGCCCGGCTCGCGCTGGAAGTACGGGATGATGACGGCTATCACCTCAGGCCTCGGTGGTGTCACGCGCCGTCGACGGCGCCTGCGTGTTTCGTGATGCGGCGCCGTCGGCCGCACCGCGCCGCCGCGTTGCCAATGCCTTCAGCCACGGCCAGCGGTAGGCCGTCAGGTGGTACAGGCCACGGCTGTTCTCGGTGAGTCGGGTGTGCCACTCCATCACCTTGCCGTAGTACTCGATGCGCCGCACCTCGCTGCCGGCAAAGTAGGCCTGCAGTTCGGCCTCGCGCAGCAGCTGCGCGGGTGACAGGTGCTTGGGCTGGCTTTCGTCGTAGGTGGTTTTCAGCACCACCAGGGTGCCGGCGCGCAGCAGCCCCAGGTTGATGGCCACGGGTTGGCCGTTGAAGCGGTACTCGTAGACCCGCGCCTCGCCCCGCTGCGCGGCCTGCTCGAACAGCTGCGCGTAGAACCGCCCCTGGGCGTTGTCGGCGGCAATGGCCGTGCCCTGGCCGGCCTTCCAGCCGGCGCTCTCCAGGGCGCCGTAGCGCAGCAACGCCTCGGCCACGTCGGCCGGGGTCTGCCAAACATGCAGCGTGGCCTCGATGCCGTCGGTGGCCATTCGGTTGCGCAGGTTCTGTCGCAGGTTCTTGCCGCGCGCCGCCCAGTAGTCGTCGAAGCTGCCCTGCAGTTCGATCCAGGCGGTGCTGATGTAGTCGGCGTGCCAGGTGTCCGCCTCGTCGGCACTCCGTGGCGCGGCCAGCGGGTCGGCCTGCGTGATGGACAGCACCAGCGCGGCACCCAGCGGGCCGTGCAGCAGCGCACGGGCCAGCGCGGGCAGTGCCAAGCCGGGTTCGGCCACCCAGGCACCCAGCGGGATCTGCGACGGCTGAAAGGTCTGCCAGCGCAGGCTGCCTGCAGGTTCCAGCAGCAGCATGGCGCAGGGCGGGGCACCGGCAGCGGGTGCGGCCACCAGCAGCTGCTCACGGCCCGTTCCAAAGGCCGACAGGGCAGCGCCCATGGCTCGCGCGTCTAGGAAGGGCAGGCCCAGGCGAGCCGCGTTCAGCCGGTCCCAGGCCTGGGCCAAGGCGGTGTCGGCGGTCAGTTCCCGGGCGGGGTGTTTCCGCCACTGCAGTCGGAGGGTCATGGGTCAGAAGGTGGTCAATGGCTGCGCGCGAGGTCGTGCACGGCCTGGCACACGGCGCCGATGTCTGCGGGGCGCAGGTCCTGGTGGCACAGCAGCTGGAGCATGTGGCGGCTCCAGAGCGGGCCGTGGTCGTGCGGTTCGGCTGGCGTGCCGGGCCACAGGCGATCCCAGCGGAACACGGGTAGCCCGGCCAGACGCATGTGCTGGTAGATGCGGTCGGCCCGATCGGCACCTTCCACCCACAGCGGCAGCACGTAGGGCGCGGCGCCATCGGGCACCACCGCCTGTGGCAGTCGGGTGCCAGGCGCGCCGGCCAGGCCCTGCGCCAGCAGCGCGTAGTTGCGCTGCCGCGCTGCCACAACGCGGCCAGGCCACACCAGCGTGTGCAGCGTCCGCGCTGCCAGCGTGCCGGCTTCGCCGCTGCGGTCCATGTCGCAGCTCTGCATCATGGCTGCGCTGTCGGCCGGGGCGGTGTCGCCGGCATCGGCCCAGAGCGCAGGCTTGCGCTGCAGCCGGTGCTTGAGCGCAAACACCGGCGCGCTCAGCTGGTGCCAGCCCTGCAGCCGGCGGTGCTGGTGGCTGTGCTCCAGCACGTCGAGCAGGCCCTTGAACTGGGTGCGCAGGCTGGGCGCCTGCAAGTGCAGCGGGCGCAGGCGGTGGTGGGCCGAAGCCAGCAAGCCACCTTCACGCAGCGGGAAGAACTTGGAAAGGCTCGCGGTGGCGTAGTCGCCCCATGCCCCCACGGGCCGCCCGCCGGCCCAGCCAAAGTAGCTGTGCGCGCAGTCTTCTACCAGCACGATGCCCCGTTCGTCGCACCAGGCACGCACGGCGGCCA